>JBIOWL010000139.1:0-3807 GCA_044868645.1 Aestuariivirga sp. | reverse complement strand
GCGCCTCGCAATTCACCACGCTGATGAGGGTCACTGTTCCGCTCACTATGCCTGGCATTGTGACAGGCATCATTCTTGTCTTCATTCCCTGCCTCGGCACATTCCTGACTTCAGACATGCTCGGCGGTGCCAATGCCATCATGATCGGCAATGTCATCGAGCAGCAATTCAAGACCGCGAATGACTGGCCCTTCGGTTCGGCCATCTCATTCCTTCTGATGTTTGCAACCTTGGCGGCCCTTGGCATCCGCCATCTCTTGCAGCGCCGCAGCCAGGGAGTTGACGTCTGATGGCAGCGCCACTGAAACCGGGGCAGGGTCCTCTCGACTATGGCAACAGGCTGTGGCTCAAAACGCTTTTTGTGACAATCTTCATTGCCCTCTACATTCCGATCATCACCTTGATTGCGTTTTCCTTCAACACCGACAAACGTGGTATCGTCTGGCGCGGCTTCACCTTGGACAACTATGCCAAAGCTTGGAAAAACCAGGCATTGTTCGATGCTATGGTGAATTCGCTCACCATCGCCATTTTCTCTACGATCATTTCAGCGATCATCGGGACAATGGTCGCACTTCTGCTGTGGCGTTATCGCTTTCCCGTGAAAGGCGCTTATGAAGGAATGATGGCACTGCCTATCGTCATTCCTGAAATCTGCATGGGCGTGGCGCTTCTTCTCTTCTTCACCAATATCGGCATGACGACCCTCGTGGTCAACGCGCCTTGGCCTTTGAATTTGATGAACATCATCATCGCCCATGTGGCATTTTCATTTCCATTTGTGGCGATCGTGGTGCGCTCGCGATTGGTGGGGTTCAACAAGCAACTCGAGGAAGCTTCGAAGGACTTGGGAGCAAGCGAATGGCAGACATTCGTCAATGTGCTGGTGCCTTTCATGATGCCTGGACTGGTGGCCGGCGCGCTTCTCGCTTTCACGCTGTCGCTGGATGATTTCGTTATCACCTTCTTTACATCCGGGCCGGAGACGGTCACCTTCCCGGTTAAGGTCTACTCGCTGGTCCGGCGAGGCGTCTCACCGGAGATCAACGCCGCTTCAACTGTTCTCATCGTCATCACCGTGATCGCCACCGTGATTGGCATGAAATATCAGGCTCCCGCCAAGCGCGAGGGCCATTGAGGATCACCATGACCGATGCCATCGTTTCCATCCGCAATGTCTCAAAGCGCTTCCCAGGCGGCGTCATTGCCGTCGACGATGTCTCGCTCGACATTGCCCAGAACGAATTCTTTGCGCTGCTGGGACCCTCGGGCTGCGGAAAGACAACCCTTCTGCGCATGATTTCGGGGCTTGAATCACCGACCGAAGGCCAGATTGTCATTGCCGGCGAGGATATGGCCTTCACGCCACCCAATAAGCGGCCCACCAATATGGTATTCCAGTCCTATGCTGTGTTCCCGCACATGACGGTGGAGCAGAACGTGGCTTATGGCTTGAAGGTGACGGGTGTTCCAGCCGATGAAACGGTGCGGCGGGTCAAGGAAGGGCTTGAGATGGTGAAGCTTTCCCATCTCGCCGACCGCAAGCCTGACCAGATGTCCGGCGGCCAGCGTCAGCGCGTGGCTTTGGCACGCGCGCTGGTGAAGCGTCCCAAGGTTCTGCTCCTCGATGAGCCCCTGTCGGCTCTCGACGCGAAGCTCCGTGAAGATATGCGCATGGAATTGACGAGATTGCAGGAAACGGTCGGCATCACCTTCATCATCGTCACCCACGATCAGGATGAAGCGCTTTCCATGGCAACGCGCATTGCCGTCATGGACAAGGGCGCCATTCAGCAGATCGCCACGCCTGCGGAACTTTATGAGCAGCCTGTGAACCGCTTCGTTGCCGATTTTATCGGCAAGGTGAACCTCATCGATGCGGCAATCACAAGCAAGAAGGGCAAGACCGTCAATTGCGAGGCCAAGGGTGTGGGCCGCTTTGCCATGGCAACCGACAAGGAGTGCGGCAAGATGGCCACCATTGCCATTCGGCCCGAGAAACTGAAACTCTCAGCCGATGAACCGAAGGGTAAGGATGTGGTGAAGGCAAAAGTCACGATCCGGGACGTGGCATATTACGGCGATACAAGCCATGTGGTGGCGGATACCGCAGGCGGCCAACAACTGGAAATCAATGTGCAGAACGACAGCCGCGTCGGCGGCTCAGGTGTATCGCGCGGCCAGAAGCTCTGGGTGCACTGGCAACCCGACGATAGCCTGCTTCTGACGGAGTAACACAAATGGCGCTCGAAATGGATAAGCTGGGCCGCGTGCCCGGCGATGACGCGTTCCGCCGCACGGAGCTCAAGGGCACGAACTGGGAAGCAACCTACGCTGGCGCACTCTCCTTCATGCGCCGCAAATACACGCGCGATCTCAAAGGCGTTGATATTGCGGTCACAGGCGTTCCCTTCGATCAGGCCGTGTCGCACCGCTCCGGAACCCGCATGGGTCCGGCAGGCATTCGCCACGCTTCCGCCGAGAATGCCTGGGGACCTTTCTGGCCGTGGAACTTTGATCCTTTCGACACCTTGGCCGTCATTGATTATGGCGACTGTTTTTTTGACTGGGGCAAGAAGGAGAACTTCCCCGAGACGTTGGAGAAACATGCAACCGAGATCATTTCATCTGGTACTGAAATGGTCACCCTGGGCGGCGATCACTATATCTCTTATCCATTGCTCAAGGCCCATGCCAAGAAGCATGGACCCTTGGCACTGGTCCATTTTGATGCCCACCGTGATGTGGAAATCGACAATGGCGGCCGCATCGATCACGGCACAATGTTTGGCTATGCCGTGCGCGAAGGCTTCATCGATCCGAAGAAGTCCGTGCAGATTGGTATTCGCACGACGTTTGTCGGTGAAACTACCATGGGCTTCCGCATCATCTATGCAGACGAAGTGCATGACTCGACTGCGCAGCAACTGGCCGACATCATTCGCAAGCAGGTGGGCAAGTCGAAAGCCTATCTCACCTTTGACATTGATTGCCTTGATCCCGGCATTGCTCCGGGTACGGGAACACCCATTCCCGGCGGCCTCACCTATCATCAGGCAGCATCCGTCATCCGCAAGCTCACAGATGTGAATTTTGTAGGAATGGACATGGTGGAAGTCTCGCCGCCCTATGACCATGCGGAGATCACCTCGGGCAATGCCGCAGCCCTGATCATGGAGTATCTCTGCCTGCGTGCCTGGCAGAAGGGCGCTCGCGCCGCACCGATGCCGGACTAACTCAACGCATCTCTCAGTCGATAAAACAGCATCGCCGCCACGAGCATCGGTGTACGGATTGGCCCGCCAGGGAAGGGCAGGTGGCGGATGCGGGACAGGAGATTGAAGCGCTCGGCGCTGCCGCGAATGGCCTCCGCCATCAACTTTCCATACATGCCCGCCAGCGCAACACCTTGTCCCGAATAACCATGCGCATAGAATGTTGTGGGCGAAAGCGCACCACAATCGGGAAGCCGGTTTGAGGTGATGGCGATGTAACCGCCCCATGCATGAGAAATGGTTGCATCCTTCAACTGCGGAAACACCTTCACCATCCGCCGTTTCATGAATGCACCAATGTCGGCTGGCTCCAGCGTGGAATAATTCGCCGCGCCACCAAAGAGCAGGCGGTTGTCCGCCGTGCGCCGGAAGTAATCGAGAATGAAATTGCTGTCTGCCCCCGCTTCATTGTCACGGATGAGCGACTTTGCCATGTTGTCGCCCAAGGGTTCGGTCGTCACAATAAAGCTGGTGACGGGCATTACGCGGCCATAGAGTTTCGGTGCTGTCTTGCCGAGATAGGCATTGCCCG
>JBIOWL010000138.1:0-7485 GCA_044868645.1 Aestuariivirga sp. | reverse complement strand
GGCTTGCCTGACGGCACCCTTTGGGCCATGGTCCGCCACCAAAATTCAAAGGAACTAAGACATGCTGCACAAAAATTACATCAACGGCGAATGGCTGGATGGATCTTCCGCCAAGGACAATATCAACCCGTCCGACGTCAGCGATGTGATCGGGCAATATGCGCAAGCTTCGGCACAGCAGGCGGAAGACGCCATCGCGGCGGCTAAGGCGGCATTCCCGGCATGGAGCACCACCACACCGCAGCAGCGTGCCGATATTCTGGATGCAATCGGCACAGAATTGCTGGCACGGCGCGAGGAAGTTGGACGCTTACTGGCGCGCGAGGAAGGAAAACCGCTCTCCAACGGCATTGCTGAAGCGATGCGTGCGGGCCAGATCTTCAAGTTCTTCGCACAGGAAGCCTTGCGTGTTGAAGGCGTGTCGCTGGCATCGGTCAGGCCCAATGTGGATGTGACGATTACGCGCGAAGCGTTGGGCGTTGTCGGACTTATCTGCCCGTGGAATTTCCCGATCGCGATTCCGGCCTGGAAGATGGCGCCGGCTCTCGCGTTCGGAAATTGCGTGGTGTTCAAGCCCGCCGATCTTGTTCCGGGTTGCGCCTGGGCGCTCACAGAAATTGCCTCACGCGCCGGATTGCCCAAGGGTGTGCTCAACCTCGTCATGGGGCGTGGCTCGGTGGTGGGGCAGGCGATGCTGAATTCGCGTGATGTCAACGCCATCTCCTTCACCGGCTCGGTTGAGACGGGAGCAAAAGTCGCAATAGCCTGCGCGGCGCGCGGCGCCAAGTTCCAGCTCGAGATGGGCGGCAAGAATCCTCTCGTTATAATGGCGGATGCCAATCTCGATGCAGCTGTTGCGGGCGCTGTTGACGGTGCGTTCTTCCAGACGGGACAACGCTGTACCGCATCCTCGCGGCTTATTGTCGAGGAGAAGGTCCATGATGCCTTCGTGGAGAAAATGGTTTCGGCCATGCAGGCGCTGAAGGTCGATCATGCCTTGAAGGACGGCACGCAGATGGGACCGGTGGTCGATGAGGCGCAGATGGCGCAGGATGAAAACTACATCCGCATTGCCCGCGAAGAAGGAGGCAAGCTAGCCTGGGGTGGCGAGCGGCTCAATCGCGACACCAAAGGTTTTTATCTTTCACCGGCGCTATTCACGGAAACCCGCAATGACATGCGCATCAACCGCGAGGAAGTGTTCGGGCCTGTTGCTTCAGTGATCCGCGTCAAGAATTATGATGAGGGATTGCAGGTTGCCAATGACACGCCATTCGGACTTTCTTCCGGTATCTACACGACGTCGCTGAAACACGCATCGCATTTCCGAAAGAATTCGGCGGCGGGCATGGTGATGGTCAATCTGCCGACAGCGGGCGTTGACTATCATGTGCCTTTCGGCGGGCGCAAAGGCTCAAGCTATGGGGCGAGGGAACAGGGCCGCTTTGCGGCGGAGTTCTACACTTCGGTCAAGACCGCCTATACCCTCGCCTGAGCCATTTTCCCTGTCATTTTTGCACCATGATTGCGGCCCAGAAGGCATGGCAACGGAAGTGCAAGGATTTGGGCGTTAACCGTAGCGGCATCCGGACGGGACGAAACTATCCATGGGCATATTCAGTAGGCGAAGGAAAGCGAAGGGTAATACCCGGCGCGAGCCACGCTTGTTCGAGAGGACGGCGCCTCAAAAATATTCCACCCGCGGCATGAGACCGAGAAGGCGCAGCTTCTTGGGCTGGATCGCTGGATTGTTCTGGAAGCTGACGCTGCTGGGCGCGGTTGCCGCTGCCGCAGCACTTACTTTTGTCTGGTTCACATTGGCCCAGAATGGTGTCTTCCAGATTCCGGAACGCGAGCCGGGCATCCTTCTTCTTGCCAGCGATGGCAGCGAAATTGCCGAACAGGGCACGTTCTTCGGAGATGCTGTCTCCACCGCCGGGCTTCCGTCTTACGTGCCGCAGGCCATCATCGCCATCGAGGATCGCCGCTTCTATCACCACTATGGTGTCGACCCAATCGGCCTTGCCCGCGCCATGACGAAGAATGTCGTTGCCGGACGGCTCAAGGAAGGCGGCTCAACGCTGACGCAGCAGCTTGCCAAGAATCTGTTCCTCAGCCACGAAAGAACGCTCAAGCGCAAAGCGCAGGAAATGGTCTTCGCGCTATGGCTCGAGCGCAAGTTCTCGAAAGACGAAATCCTGCAGCTCTACATGAACCGCGTCTATTTCGGCGGCGGAGCTGACGGCATCGACAAGGCAGCGCGGACATTCTACGGCAAGTCTGCCTATGAACTGACCTTGATGGAAGCAGCGACACTGGCTGGCGTTCTCAAGGCGCCGACAACCTATAATCCCGCCCGCCAACCGGAAGATGCTTTCAACCGCGCGACAATCGTTCTCAATGCCATGGTGGAGGAAGGCTATATCACCGCCGCTGAAGCCCAAGACGCCATTGCCTCGCCAACCAGGGCCGCAACGCAGGTCGATACACCTGCCACGCAATATGCGGTTGACTGGATCAACGAGCAGCTTCGCCTTCTTACCAAGGAAACCAAGCAATCGCTCATTATCGAAACAACATTGGACTCAAAGCTGCAGCCGCGCGCCGAACTGGCGCTGCGCAAGCGCCTTGCCGATAATGGCAAGGCACTCAATGTCACGCAGGGCGCAGTTGTCGTGATGGATGGTACGGGCGCGGTGAAGGCTCTCGTCGGCGGGCGCAGCTACAAGCGCAGCCAATATAACCGCGCCGTGGTGGCCAAGCGCCAGCCCGGTTCTTCCTTCAAGGCCTTTGTCTATCTCGCTGCCCTCGAGAACGGCTACCGCCCGGACTCGGTTGAGATCGATGAGCCGGTGCAGATCGGCAACTGGAGCCCGGAGAACTACAAGCGGAAATATCTTGGCCCCGTGACGCTTGAGCAGGCCTATGCGCTGTCGCTCAATACGATCAGCGCCAAGCTCACCCATGCGGTTGACCCCAGAACTGTGGCGACGGTGGCGAAACGTCTTGGCATCCGCTCCAAGCTCAGTGCCGACACTTCGATTGCGCTTGGCACTTCGGAAGTCTCCCTCATGGAAATGACCTCGGCTTTCACGCCGTTTTCCAACGGCGGGTCGATGGTGGAGCCCTATATTGTGAAGCGCATCGTCAGCCGCGATGGCAAGGTGCTCTATGAGCGGCTGGCCGATGGGCTTGGCCAGGTGATGGGCGAGGATGAGGTTGGCGCCATGAACTACATGATGCGCAAAGTCGTCACCTCAGGCACCGCTACCAAGGCAAGGTTCGAGGGCCAGGACATGGGCGGCAAAACGGGAACCAGTCAGGACTACCGCGATGCCTGGTTCATCGGCTACACGCCCTATCTCACGGCCGGTGTGTGGATGGGCAATGACGACAACAGCCCCACGAAGAAAGTGACCGGCGGATCGTTACCGGCGCTGGTGTGGCGCGACATCATGGAGAAGGCCCATGAGAACCTCGCTTATCGCGAGCTTCCGGGCACTTCCGGCGAACCATCAGATTTTCTTGTTGCCGGAAGCGAAGCAAGCGGTGCGATTGAGCAGGATCCCAACATTTTCGAGCCACAGGAGAAGCCGCGCAAGAAGAAGCGGCGCAATCTTCTGTCGATCCTGTTCGGCAGCAGGGATGAAGAGCCCGACGATGGTCTGTACTGAAATCTACACCATCCGGTGCAGCGACTGCCCGTGCTGCTTCAACCACACCTTTGCAGCCCGCGCTGAAATGCAATGGCTGAGCACCAGCCGCCAGAAGCGCGGACTGTGGTTCATTTCGCGCAAGTGGGCGACTTCATGGGCTGCCACATAATCCAGCACCATGGGCGGGGCCATGATGAGGCGCCATGAATAGGATAGAATGCCATCGCTATTGCATGAGCCCCAGCGGCTTTTCTGATCGCGCACGCCGAGGCGTTTCACCGTGACATTCATCGCCAACGCATAGCGCTGCGATGCCTCGCGCAAATCTTTCTCGGCTTGGCGCTTCAACCATTCGGTCAGGCGGCGCTTCATATGGGAGGGAGCGCCAGGCACGGCGATGACCTTTGTTTCCTCATTCACGGAAACAAGGCCACGCAGTTTTCCTGTTGCGGCAATGGTGTAGTGTTCCCCGCGCAGAAGGATGCGACCACCATCCGTTGCAGGCATGATGGCCGGAAGTTTGCAGCGGGTCTTTTGCATCCAGCCCGCCGAGGCATTCAGAAATGCTTCCGCCGCCTTACGGCTGTGGCGGCGCGGAACCGTGAGAACGAAATGTTCGCCATCGCGTGATTGGCGCAAGGTCATGCGGCGAGCCTTGGCATGGCGCTTCAGCATGACGGCAAGCGCCTCGCCATCAACCATCACGATGATGGGCAACAGCAGCTCAGCTTCAGGTTTTGATTTCGCGGTGAAGGCGCGACTCAGGGGCCACATGGGCCATTACTTAGCGTGCTTCCCGGCAAGCCGGAACCGGCTTGCCGAAAAGGAACCGCGCCAAGTCAATAAGCCGGAGCATGTCCTCGTCGCAAAAATCTTTCAACTTTTGCAGGACATGCTCAAGCGTGCTCGCCTACAAAACGGGAGATGACCGGCACGACTTCCTCGATATAGCGGCGGCCGGAGAACACACCGTAGTGGCCAACGCCCTTCTGCACATGGTCGGCCTTGTGTTCCGCCGGAATGCCGGAACAGAGCCAGTGGGCGGCCTGGGTCTGGCCAGGACCAGTGATATCGTCGCGCTCGCCTTCTATGGTCAGGAGCGCCACATCGGTGATCAGTTCCGGGCGAATGAGTTCACCGCGATAGTGGTAAGTGCCGAGCGGCAGGCACTGATGCACGAAGACGCGCTCGACAGTCTGCAGATAGAACTCGGCGGCAAGATCCATGACGGACATGTATTCGTCGTAAAATTCCTGAAGCTTGGCGGCGGAGACCATGTCACCATCCACCAAATTCCAATAGAGATCGCGGTGCGCGGTGATGTGGCGGTGGGAATTCATGGACATGAAGCCCACGAGCTGAAGGAAACCCGGATAGACGGACCTGCCCCTGCCCTTGTGGGGCGGCGGCACTTCCACGACCGTGTTGCGGCGGAACCAGGTGACGCCTTTTTCCTTGGCCACCTTGTTGACGGAGGTGGGGCTGACGCGGGTATCGACCGGACCACCCATCAGGATCATGGTGTGGGGCAAGAGCGGATCCTTGCGTTCGCTCATCAGCGAGATGGCAACAAGCACCGGCACCGATGGCTGGCAGACCGCCATGATATGGGCCTTCCTGCCGAGGTGGTGCAGCATTTCGATGACATAGTCGGTGTAATCATCAAGATCGAAAGATCCATGGGAGAGCGGCACTTCACGGGCGTCGACCCAATCGGTGATGTAGACATCATGTTCCGGCAGGAGGCCTTCGATTGTGTTACGAAGCAGGGTGGCAAAATGGCCGGACATGGGAGCCACGACCAGGATCGGATTCTGCTTCTTGCGGCTTGCGGTTTTCTTGCGAAAATGGACAAGGCGGCAGAAGGGCCGTTGCCAGACAACCAGTTCTTCAACGGCAACAGTTTTTCCGGCGACTTTTGTTTCGGTGATATCGAAGCGGGGTTTGGTGTAGCGCCGCGTCAGGCGCTCGAAGAGATGAAGCCCGGCCCGCGCCTGGCGGCCGAAAGATGTTTGGGAAAAGGGGTTCCGGTCATGCAGCCAGAATTCCGCGCTAGCCTTTGCCGCCAGCCGAAAGGGAGCCATGGCAGCATGCTGCATCTCAAACATCTGGTATAGCATTGACTTTTGCCCCCTTGCTGCAATGCAAGATAATCTTGGGCAAAGCCTTTAACAACCCCTTGCCATTATTGGATTTCTCACCCGAAAGTCGCAAAATTCGGGCGAAAAAGCGTCAATCATACTGACCCTTATTCAACGGCCGAGGGCTTCTGCGATGTCCTGGGCCAGAATCTTGGCGTCGGTTGTATAGGTGAAGTGCTTGAGGAATTTTCCGTCGGGTCCCATGAGGTAAACGATGGAGGAATGGTCCATCAAATAGTCAGAGGGACGTTCCTTGTTCTCCTGCCTGGCATAGAAAACCCGGTAAGCCCCGGCCATCGTCTCTACCTGCTCGGCGCTACCCGTGAGGCCAATGAAGCGGTCCCCGAAATTCGAAACATAGGCGGCCATCACCTCTGGTTTATCGCGCTCGGGATCGATCGAGACAAAGATGGGCTGGATGTCCTTGCCCTTCTCGCCCAATTCATCGAGGGCCGCCGCCATCACCTGCAGCTCCGTCGGGCAGACATCGGGGCAAAAGGTGAAGCCGAAAAACAGCAGCATAGGCTTGCCGAGAAAGCTCTTATCGGTGACCGTCTCGCCCTTGTGGCTGACCATGGTGAAGGGGCCACCCACCAGAGCCACACCCAAGCCAGCAGGCTTTTGGGGCGAAGACATGAGTGCATAAACGGCAATGCTGGCCGCCGCGATCAGCATCAAGCCGGCAAAGAGGATGCGGCGCACGAGTCTATTCTGGTCGGTGCTTTGCATGGGGTGACACTCTTGGGTAGGATTGCACGGTCATACAAGACTACGGGCCGGGCAGTCCTGTCACTAATGCCGCAGGCCCTGCGCGTTACAGAAGGATTTATGTCTCACGCCGATCTCGATACGGGGGCCTTTCCCATAGGGCAGGCGAACAACCCCATCCGCCTCCGCACGCTTGTGCGGCTGCGCTGGCTTGCCGTCATCGGGCAGACGGCGGCTGTTCTCGTGGTTTCGCTGGTCTTCGGCTATAGCCTGCCCTTTTCTGCCTGTCTCGCCGTGATAGCTCTCAGCGCCTGGCTCAACATCTTCATTTCATTCCGCTGGCGTTCAAGCCAAATCCTCAGCACGCGCGCAGCGGGCCTTCTTCTTGCCTATGACGTAGTGCAATTGGCGGCGCTTCTGTTTCTCACAGGCGGCCTCGAAAACCCCTTCTCGTTCCTCTTTCTCGTGCCCGTGACGGTTTCCGCAACTTCTCTTACGGTGCGCTGGACGCTGGCGCTTGGAGGTATGGCCATTGCCTTTGCCTCGCTCTTGGCTATCTATCATTTTCCCTTGCCGTGGAAGGAGGGAGAGGCGATCACGCTGCCTGCAACTTATGTGGCGGGACTTTGGGTTGCGGTCCTCAGCGGAACGGCATTCTCTGCCATCTATGCGCGGCGTCTTGCCGAGGAGGCGCGGCAGATGTCGGCGGCGCTCAATGCCACGGAGATGGTGCTGGCGCGGGAGCAGAGGCTTTCGGCGCTTGATGGCCTTGCCGCCGCGGCGGCCCATGAACTCGGCACACCGCTTGGCACCATTACGGTGGTAGCCAAGGAATTGAAACGCGAAGCGGTGCTCAAGGGCCACCACGCCGATGACCTCGACCTCCTCATCAGCCAGGCGGCGCGCTGCCGGGAAATCCTCTCGCGCCTTTCCGACCGGGAACAGGCCGCCGATGTCATCTTCGGGCAGGTGAAACTTTC
>JBIOWL010000137.1:0-3353 GCA_044868645.1 Aestuariivirga sp. | reverse complement strand
GCAAGACGCGCCAGGAATGTCATGAAATGATCGAGGGTTTTCTCCGCGGCTTCATCGCCACCCTTGAGGGCCGCCTGCAGCACTGCTTCCGGCTTTTCATGTTTCGGTTTTTCCGCAATCGCCCTGTAGAGCAGGAGAAGACCGGGTCCGGTCAGCACATCTTCAACTTCCGCAAACTTGTTCTTGCCCACAATCTTGTCCTTGAGCGCCAGTTCCTCATCGGTAACGACAGGAAGCGTCGTATGGCCAAGCTCGCCCGGAATGGGCATCCATCCGCCACCAGGAAGAGGCGCCAATGTTGCCATGCCAAGGCCAGTACCGGGTCCCAGCACCACTTTCACCTGCCGTTTCGTTTGCACGGTGCCGCCGATCTGGATCAGATGCTCCGGCTTGATATGCGGTAATGACCAGGCCAGCGCCTCAAAATCATTGAGCAGCCGGAAGCGCTTTGCCTTAGCAGCCTTGCGCAAGCTCTCGGCGGAAAAGGTCCAATCCCGGTTGGTGAGCGTGATCTCCACCCGGTCCACGGGGGCCGCTACATCGACCGCCGCCGCCTCCAGTTCCGTGATCCCGCGCCTTTCGACATAATGTGAAATAGCTGCTTCCAGGCTCGGGAAATTGTCATTCTTAAGGATCTCCACATCGCGCACTTCCATGGAGCCAAGCTCGATGAGGCCGAAGCGCGAATTGGTGCCGCCGATATCCCCGAGAAGTGCCATATTGTCCATGGACTTGAGTTGCCACAAGCCAAGTGCTGGACGCAAGGCCCAGCCTTCTCTAAAGCCCTCCGCGATTAACAGATTATGGATTTCAATTGGCACTTTCCATCCCACAGGAAGTGGCGCGGCGGCGCACCTTCGCCATCATCTCCCACCCCGACGCCGGCAAGACCACGCTCACCGAAAAGCTGCTGCTCTTCGGTGGCGCCATCCAGCTGGCGGGCCATGTCCGCGCCAAGGGCGATCGCAGGCGCACAAGGTCCGACTGGATGGGGATCGAGCGGGCTCGCGGCATCTCGGTCGTCACTTCCGTGATGACCTTTGAATATGGTGGCTGCGTCTTCAACCTGCTTGACACGCCGGGCCACGAGGACTTCTCGGAAGATACTTACCGCACGCTCACCGCTGTCGATGCCGCCATCATGGTGATCGACGGCGCCAAGGGCATCGAGGATAGAACACGCAAGCTCTTCGAGATTTGCCGGCTGCGCGACATTCCCATCATCACCTTCGTCAACAAGCTTGACCGCGAGACCCGGGAGCCCTTGAGCTTGATCGACGAGATCGAAAAGGGCCTGGCGCTCACCGCCGTGCCTATGGTCTGGCCCATTGGTTTGGGCAAGAATTTCGCCGGCACCTATGACCTGACGGAACCCCGCATCCGCAAGGTGGACTCAACTCCCGAAGGCGAAGTGGTGAAAGGGCCGGGCGACGAGGCGATCAAGGCGCTACTGTCGGAATCGGACTTCAAGACCTTCCATGATGAGATCGAACTCGTGGAAATGGCGGGCCATGTCTTTGACAGGGAGGCATTCCTCGAAGGCCATCTCTCGCCCGTCTATTTCGGTTCTGCCATCAAGAATTTCGGCGTGCGCGATCTCTTGGAGGCCTTGATCAAATATGCACCGCCCCCTCGCGACCAGAAGGCGAGAGGCCGCGTGGTCAAGGCGACTGAAGGAAAACTCACCGGTATCGTTTTCAAGATCCAGGCCAATATGGATCCCAATCACCGCGATCGTATCGCCTTTATGCGCGTGGCCTCAGGCAAGCTCGCGCGCGGCATGAAGACCAAGATAGTCCGCACCGGAAAGCAGCTGGCGCTCAACGCCCCGCAATTCTTCTTCGCCCAGGACCGTTCGCTCGCCGAGGAAGCCTTTGCCGGTGATGTGGTCGGAATCCCCAACCACGGCGTGCTCAGGATCGGCGACACATTGACCGAGGGTGAGGACGTGGTTTTCACCGGCGTTCCCAATTTTGCGCCGGAAATCCTGAGGCGCGTCAAGCTCGCCGATCCCATGAAGGCCAAGAAACTAAAGGAAGCGCTGGAACAGCTTGCGGAAGAAGGCGTGGTCCAGCTTTTCAATCCGCTGGATGGCTCAGGCGCCATTGTGGGCGTTGTCGGCGCTCTGCAGCTTGATGTGCTGAAGTCACGCCTCAATGATGAGTATGGCATTCCCATCGACTTCGAGACTTCACGCTTCGACACGCTGCGCTGGATTTCGGCGGAAGACCGCAAGACCCTCGACAGTTTTGTGGAAGGAAACCGCTCTTCGGTGGCCCATGATCTTGATGGCGCTCCGGTGATGCTCGCCACCTCGCTGTTCAATTTGAACTATACGCTGGAGCGGGCGCCGGGTATCAAGGCCGCCACCATCAAGGAAATCCATGGATGATGGGAGCAGGTCATGATGCCTTTGCCCTATGATCTCGACGCAGCCAGCGCCTTGGCGCCCCTTCTCATCATGGCCTTGTGGATTCTCTATGGGCCGCTTCTGAACGCCTTTGGCCGCGGCACGCTCAATGCACAGCTCCATGTGGTGAGGCTGCGCTGGATGCGCATGATGCATGACTCGCCGCGCCATGACCGCGTCTTTGACGCCATCATTCTCGGACAATTGTCGAACAGCATGTCGTTCTTCGGCTCGGGCACGCTGCTTGTGGTGGCGGGCCTTGTAGGTGGCTTCACCGCCATTGGCGGCCTTCATTCCCGCCTCACCCAGATGGCCTTTTTCCCGCCCATCTCGCTGGCCCTCTTCACCTTCTATTTCGCGGTGCTGACCCTCATCATGGTGATCAGCTTCTTCTCCTTCGTCTATGCATTGCGCCGGCTCGCCTATACCACGGCCATGGTGGGTGGCCTCACCGCCACCAGCACCGCCGATGCCCACGCACGCACCATGATTGCCGAAACCGCCATGGTACTGACCGTAGCAGTGAAAAGCCTGAACCATGGCATCCGTGGCTTTTACTTCGCTATCGCCTCCCTGTTCCTTTTTATAAGTCCGTGGGCCGCCATGGGCGTTGCCGTCGTCGTGGCGGGAGTTCTCGTCTACCGGCAGGTTTTTTCGGCTGAGGCATTGGCCATCGAACATTATGTGATCGCCATGAACGCCTATGAAGAAGAACGCATCGGGCGCGGCGAAGATTTTACCTGAGCGCTGCCGCTTCCCGCGCCATCGCTTCAATGCCCGCCCAATCACCCGCCGTAATCTTTGCCTTTGGTGCCATCCATGATCCGCCAAGCGTGATGACATTTGAAAGCTTGAGATAATCACGCGCCTTCTCGGGCGTGATGCCGCCCGTCGGGCAGAACTTCACTTGCGGCAGGGGCTGAGCGAGAGACGAGAGCGCTGC
>JBIOWL010000136.1:0-2388 GCA_044868645.1 Aestuariivirga sp. | reverse complement strand
TCGGGCCGCTATCGCATGGCGGGCAGGGGCTCGCTGGCCGGTATTCTTGCCTATGGCAACGCCAATGAAATCGTGAAAGACATGGCTCGCGAGGTGTTGCCTGTCGTCACGAAAACGCCGGTGCTGGCGGGCGTCAACGGCACCGATCCCTTTTTGCTCACCGATCACTTCCTCAATGAAATCCGCTCCATGGGATTTTCCGGTATCCAGAATTTCCCGACTGTGGGGCTGATCGATGGCGTCTTCCGCCAGAACCTGGAGGAAACGGGCATGAGCTATGGCCTCGAGGTGGATTTGATCGCCAAGGCCCACGCCAAGGACATGCTGACGACGCCTTACGTGTTCAATGCGGGCGAAGCGGAAGCCATGACCAAAGCCGGCGCCGACATCATCGTCGCCCATATGGGGCTGACGACCGGCGGCAGCATCGGCGCCGAACCGGCGTTGAAGCTGAAGGATTGCCCGAAGCTCATCGATGAATGGGCGGAAGCGGCGCGCAAGGTAAGGAAGGACGTGATCATCCTCTGCCATGGCGGGCCCATTTCATCGCCTGAAGACGCGGCCTTCATCTTGAAGAACACGCCGGGTATCCACGGCTTCTATGGCGCAAGCTCCATGGAGCGGCTTCCTGTCGAGACCGCGCTCACTGAACAAACCCGTGCCTTCAAACGTATTTCGTTCTGATGAAGCAGTTTTCATCACACCCCTCGTCATCCCGGCGAAAGCCGGGACCCACTGAGCCGCTTGACATGCAATTGCCGTGGACCCCGACTTCCGTCGGGGTGACGAAAAAAATAGGAGAACCCAATGGCTCGCGCCTATGCCTCGATCATTTTGAAAGCGCCGGTGGAAACCGTCTGGAGCATGGTGCGCGATTTCAATGCGCTGCCCAAATGGGCGCCTGCCATCGCAAGATCGATGATTGAAGAGGGCCTCGACGCCGATGTCGTAGGCTGCGTGCGCTCCTTCTACACAAAGGACGGCACCCATATCCGTGAACGCTTGCTGACGCTTGATGATGCCAACTACACCTTCACCTATAATTTCGAGAAACCCGCCTTCCCGGTGAAGAACTACCTCGCCACGCTCCGCCTCTATCCGGTGACACACAGCGACGAAACCTTTGCCGAATGGGGCGCGACCTTCGATGAAGCGCCCGGCGATGAAGGCAAATATGTGCGCGAGATTTCAAAGAATGTCTTCGCCGCCAATTGGTCTAATCTGGCAAAGATCATTGCCGCCAAGAAACCGAAGAAGCCGGAAGGCGCGGTGCGCTGGAAGGGCTTTGCCCCCAACAAAGTGTGGACATCGCGCGTCATCAAGGCGCCGGTCGATAAGGTGTGGGGCATCATACGCGACTTCGCCGGCATGGGCGCCTGGCACGATGAGATCACCAAGATGCACATGCTGAAAGGCGTGCGCTCCGATAAGGTCTCCGGCATCCGCGATTTCTATTTCGGCGAAGGGCACCTGCATGAGGAACTGCTGCACCTCAGCGACCTCGAGCGCTCCTTCTCCTATCGCATCACGGAGTGCGAGATTCCCTGGCTCAACTATGTCTCCGGCCCACGCCTCTGGCCCGTCACTGCCAACAACACGACTTTCGGCGTGTGGACCGGCGATTGGGATGCTTCACCGCAGGATGATCTGGTGCTGATCCCGCGCACGGAACAGAATGTCTATCAGAAGGCCTTTGCCACGGTCGAAAAGAATTTGCGCAAGAAATGAGGAATGGAAATGGGTGAGTGGACGAAACGCTTTGGCCTAGAGGGCAGGACAGCGCTTGTAACGGGCGCAACCAAGGGCATTGGTATCGAGGCTTGTAAAGTTCTGGCCGATGCGGGCGCCGATATTGCCGCTGTGGGCCGCGATGCGGCAGGCTTGAAAGAAGTGAAGGCCGCCGTCGAGGCGAAAGGCCGCCGCTGCGCGGCGATCTCCGCCGACATGGCAACCGCCGATGGCCCGGTGAAAGCCGCCGAGGAAGCGCTCACGGCCTTCGGCGTCATCGACATTCTGGTGAACAATGCCGGCATCGCCCTCATCGAGCCGTTGCTGGACGCAAAAGTCGCCGATTGGGATCAGACCATGGCGGTGAACCTGCGCGCGCCATGGCTGCTGGCAAAAACACTTGCGCCCGCCATGATCAAGCAGAAGCGTGGCAAGATCATCAACATCTCATCGCAGGCAGGCGTGGTGGGGCTCGAAGCGCACGGTGCTTACGCAGCGTCCAAGGGCGGCCTCAACATGCTGACGAAAGTCATGTGCGTGGAATGGGCCAAGCATAATATTCAGATCAATTCGGTATGCCCGACGGTGATCTTGACACCCATGGGCGAGCAGGTCTGGGGCCAGCCTGAAAAGGGCGATCCCATGAAAGCCAAGATTCCG
>JBIOWL010000135.1:0-2009 GCA_044868645.1 Aestuariivirga sp. | reverse complement strand
GTTCCTTCGTGCGTGACATGTCGGCAGGCCGCGGCTTCATGGCGCTCGCCGCGCTGATCTTTGCCAATTGGCGAGCCTGGCCGGCGCTCTGGGCCTGCCTGCTTTTCGGCTATCTGCAGGCCGTGGGCCTCCGCATGCAGGGTGTGCGGCTTGGAACTTTTGAAGTGCCGGTGCAATTCATCAACATGCTGCCCTATGTGATGACCGTCGTGCTGCTGGCGGGCTTCATCGGCAAATCCATCCCGCCACGGGCGTCAGGCATTCCATATACCAAAGACAGGTAAACCCATGCAGGACCTCGTCAACGCCGCAATGGCCGCGCGCCTGAAGGCCCACGCGCCTTATTCGAAATTTTTTGTTGGTGCGGCCATGCGCGACGAGCAGGGACGTGTACATGCCGGATGCAACATCGAGAACGCCGCCTATCCTCAGGGCTGGTGCGCCGAGCCCTCCGCCATTTCGCACCTCATCATGGCGGGCGGCAAGCACATCACGGAAGTTGTCGTCATGGGCAATGGCGATCAACTCTGCACGCCCTGTGGCGGCTGCCGCCAGAAAATCAGGGAATTTGCCGCAGGCGATGTGAAAATCCATTGCTGCACGGAAACCGGTAAACTCATCCGCACCTTCACGCTCGATGAATTGCTGCCCGCTTCCTTCGGCCCAGAGAATTTAAAATTGAGAACTTAAAATTGGGAATTTGAAATGACACTTGTGAGCAAATTGCAGGGCCGCACGCCAAAGCACGCCATCGTCTTGGGCTCGGCGCTCGGCTCCGTGGTTGATGCCGTGAGCGATGCGCTGGTCATTCCCTATGGCGAACTGCCGGGTTTTCCTGTGCCGAAGATTTCCGGCCATGCGGGCAAACTCCATGTGGGAAAGATCGGTGGTGTTGAAGTTGCCGTGCTGGCTGGCCGCGCCCATCCTTATGAAAGTGGCAATGCCGCCATCATGCGCCCCGTGCTCGATCAGTTGAAATCCGCAGGCATCGAAACCCTGGTCCTCACCAATGCGGCGGGCTCGCTGAAGCTCTCGATCCCGGCAGGATCGCTCATGTTGATCACCGATCACATCAACTATTCCGGCATGAACCCGCTGATCGGACAGCATGGTGATGAGAATTTCGTGCCCATGACTGACGCCTATGACCCGAAGCTGCGCAAAGCCTTCCTCGCTGCCGCGAAGAAAGAGAAGATCGCGCTTAAGCAGGGAGTCTATGTCTGGTTCTCCGGCCCATCCTTCGAAACGCCTGCCGAAATCAAGATGGCGCAGGTCATCGGCGGCTCAGCCGTGGGCATGTCAACGGCCCCTGAAACCATCATGGCGCGCCGCCTCGGATTGAAAGTGGCGGCCCTTTCCGTCGTCACCAATCTCGGTGCGGGCATCAAGGGCGCCAACCCCTCTCACGAAGAAACCAAGCGCGAGGGTGAAAAAGCGGCCAGCAACATGAAGCGGCTGCTCACCCGCTTCTTCAGGGATTTGAAATAGTGCTGCCGCAGGAGGTCATCCGGCGGAAGCGTGACGGCGCGGCACTCTCAACCGCCGAGGTGAAGGAATTCATCGAGGGCCTCACCAAGGGCTCTGTTTCCGAGGGCCAGGTTGCGGCCTTCGCCATGGCTGTCTTCTTCAAGGGCATGACCCGCGATGAAGCCGTGGGGTTGACGCTCGCCATGCGCGATTCCGGCACGGTACTGAAATGGGATATGCCCGGCCCAGTGGTCGACAAGCATTCATCGGGCGGCATCGGCGATAATCTTTCCCTCATGCTCGCCCCCATGCTGGCCGCCTGTGGCTGTTTTGTACCGATGATTTCGGGCAGGGGCTTGGGCCACACCGGCGGCACCCTCGACAAGCTGGATTCCATTCCGGGCTACAAAACCCAGCCCGATCTTGATCTCTTCCGCAAGGTAACGCGGGAAGCTGGCTGCTGCATCATCGGCCAGACCGCCGATCTCGCCCCCGCCGACAAGCGCCTCTATGGCATCCGCGATGTGACGGCGACGGTGGAA
>JBIOWL010000134.1:0-6740 GCA_044868645.1 Aestuariivirga sp. | reverse complement strand
ACACCGCAGG
Source organism: Aestuariivirga sp. (assembly GCA_044868645.1). Lineage (GTDB taxonomy): Bacteria > Pseudomonadota > Alphaproteobacteria > Rhizobiales > Aestuariivirgaceae > Aestuariivirga. The sequence continues at coordinate 6,730 of JBIOWL010000134.1, read as the reverse complement.
GGCCAGTGCTTCGGTGAAGATCGGCGACAAGGTTGGGGTTTCGGTTGCTCCTGGCACGGCAAAGGTGATCAGGGATTGACATGTCCACAGCCGCCGAAATCGCCGAGAACGCCCGGCTCGCGGATATCAGGAACCGCTGGTGGCTGTCGGCGCCGGCGCTCATCATTATCTTCTTTGCGGCTATCGGGCCCTTGGCGATCGTTCTCCTTTATTCTTTCATGGTGAAGGGAGATTACGGCGATGTGAAGTACTGGCAGTTCTCGACGGAGGGTTGGTTCAGCGTTCTCTTCGAACGCGACATATTCGATGACACGGTCACTTTTGCAGATGCTCATCTCGCGATCTTCCTGAGGTCGATCAAGCTTTCACTGGCAACAACGCTGGCAACTTTGATCTTCGGTTTTCCAACCGCCTATTTCATCGCCACCAGGCCGGAGAAATCGCGGGATCTTTGGCTTTTTCTTGTTACCATTCCCTTCTGGACCAATCTCCTGATCCGCACCTATGCGATGATGGAAGTCATCCGGGCGGAGGGCCTCATCAATTCGCTGCTGCTGAAGCTCGGCATCATCAGCACACCACTGCAGATTCTTTTCACCGATACAGCCATCATGCTCGGAATGACCTATGTCTACCTGCCATTGATGGTGCTGCCGCTTTACGCCAGCATGGAGAAACTCGACTTCCGGCTGGTGGAGGCCGGCTACGATCTCTATGCCACGCGGCTCAGCGTACTGTGGCGGATCATCATTCCATTGGTGAAGCCGGGTATTGTCGCAGGTTCCATCCTGGTGTTCATCCCCTCGCTTGGCGCCTATGTGACGCCGCGAGTCCTGGGCGGTGGCAAGAGCCTGATGATCGGCAATCTGATCGATCTGCAATTCGGCCAGGGACGCAACTGGCCCCTGGGGGCTGCCCTTTCCATCACCCTGATGATTGTCGTCATGGTGGCCCTGCTCTTCTATGTGCGCAACACCTCGCGCGGCGGAAGCGCCCATGTTTGAACGCCGCACATTCGCCATCAGACGCCTGCCTGGCTTCTCAATCATCGCGATCGCTTGCTTCGTTCTGCTTTATCTGCCGATTGCAACGCTCGTTGTTTTCTCCTTCAACGATAGTGCTTCCATGGCAAGCTGGGGCGGATTTTCCAGCCGGTGGTTCGTCGAGGCGGCTGCCGATGGGGGCGTCCGCGATGCGGCGCTTCGCTCACTTACAATTGCGTTTTTTGCGGCGATCATCGCAACAGTTTGCGCGACGATGGCGGCACTCGCCACAACGCGCACGGTGGCCTACAAGGGTCTCACCTTCAAATATGCCATGATCAATCAGCCCCTCATGGTTCCTGAAATCGTGACGGCGGTAGCGCTCCTCATCTTCTTCAGCCGGATCAAGGTGTGGACGGGATACACCGGCCTTGGTTACCTCATCACGGCGCATACAGCCTTCTGTATTCCCTTCGCCTATCTGCCGATCCGGGCGCGGCTTGAGAACATGGACCTCACGCTGGAACGCGCCGCCGCCGACCTCTACGCAACGCCATGGCAAACCTTCCGGCGTGTGACATTGCCGCTTCTCTGGCCGGGAATCCTGGCCGGGGCGATGCTTGCCTTTGTCATTTCACTTGATGACGTGGTGATCACAGAGTTCGTCAAGTCAGGCGGCCAGGACACGCTGCCAACCTACATGCTGGGCCAGCTCCGGCGCAGCGTCAGCCCCAAGATGAACGCCATTTCCACGGCGTTCCTTGCCTTGTCGGTGCTGATTGTGACAATTTTCTATTTCATCAACCGCAAACGGGACTGATCCCATGCAAAACGGAGGACGATCATGCAGAAACTCTTCAAGGTAACACTTGCGGGCATAGGCCTCATGGCCTTTGCAAGCGTGGCCCACGCCGACGGTGAGCTTAACATCTACAACTGGGGCAACTACACAAACCCGGATCTCATCAAGAAGTTCGAAGAGACCCACAAGGTCAAGGTAACGCTGACCGACTATGATTCCAACGATGCGGCGCTCGCCAAAATCCGCGCCGGCGGCCATGGTTTTGACATTGTGGTGCCATCGGCAGGTTTCGTGCCCATCTGGGTGAGCGAAGGCCTGCTGCTCGAATCACGGCCCGACCAGATGGAAAACTTCAAGAACATGGACCCCAAATGGGTGGATGTACCTTTTGACCCCGGCCGCCACTACACGGTGCCTTGGCAGTGGGGAACGACCGGCGTTGCGGTCAACACCAAGGTCTACAGTGGCGATGTGAACACGTCTGCCATCTGGCTTGATCCGCCGCCAGAGCTCGTCGGCAAGATCAACGTCGTGCCGGAAATGATGGATGTGATGAATCTCGCGCTCAAATATGTGGGTGGAGATTTCTGCACCAACGACAAGGCCGTGCTGAAGAAGGCCCGCGACAAGTTGATGGAAGCCAAACCCAAGTGGCTCGCCATGGACTATGGCAACACAGAGAAGATGCCTAAGGGCGACTATGCCGCTGCCGTGAACTGGAACGGCTCCACCTTCCGCATCCGCCTCGAAACGAAGGGTGATGTGGTCTACGGCTATCCCAAGGAAGGCTATCCGATCTGGATGGACAATGTGGCGGTTCTCAAGGATGCAAAAAATGTGGAGAACGCCAAGCTGTTCCAGAACTTCATCATGGACCCGCAGAATGCGGCCTTGATCTCGGCCTTTGCACGCTATGCCAATGCCATCAAGGGCTCGGAACAATACATGCCGGAAGACATGAAGACGGCGCCGGAAGTCAACATTCCGGCTGAGTTTGTCGACAAGGGCGAGTTCCAACTCAATTGTCCGCCAGAGGTGAACGACTTGTACACCAAAATCTGGACGGAACTGATGAAGTAACTCCCATGGCCCCGGCGCTAGCCGCCGGGGCTGTCGCCTTTATGACAAGCTACAAGAACAGCGAAGCGCGGCCCGCCATCATGGCGGGCTCGCCGCCTCAAGACATCGTTCCGAGGCTGGACTGGGACCGGCCGCCGTGGAACCGCTGGGCCTTCCAGCATATGCGTGAAATCCTGCCCACGGTGGAAGTATGGCGCGGCAAGGGTGCGGTGCGCGCATTCAAGCGGCGCAATGTTGAGCTAGATGAGCTTCTCGTGGCAGGTGTTGATGGCGAGGCATCGACGCTTTTCAAGGTTCTCGATGATACGTATACGGATGGATTTCTTGTCATCAAGGATGGCGCGATTATTTATGAACGCTATTTCAATGGCATGAACGGGCGCACGCTGCATCTGTCACAGTCTGTGGCGAAATCCTTCACAGGCGCGCTGGCCGGAATCTTGATTGGAAGGAAGCTGCTGGATGTGGCGGCTCCGGTGACGGATTATCTGCCGGAACTTGCAGAGACGGCGTGGAAGGGCGCCAGCCTGCAGCAAGTTCTGGATATGACGACGGGCGTGAAGTTCTCCGAGGAGTATACCGACCCCTATTCCGAAGTCGGCATGGTTGACGTGGCCTCAGGTTGGAAGCCGCCGCCACCTGGAGCTGACCCCAGTTTCAAATGGCCCACGCATGTGCTCGAACTGATCTTGCGTTTAAAGGAAGCGGTACGTGAGCACGGAGAAAGATTTGAGTATCGTTCCATTGAGACGGACGTACTGGCCTTCTGCATGGAGCGCGTGACGGGCAAGCGCCTGCCGCAGCTTCTGTCGGAAGAGCTCTGGCAGAAGATGGGAGCAGAAGAGAGCGGTTCCCTCACCGTTGATGCGGCGGGCTATGGTCTGGCTGAGGGCGGTCTTAATGCCACACTTCGCGACTATGGGCGCTTCGGGCAATTGATGCTGGAAAATGGCGGCGGCATCATTCCGGCCTCTTGGATTGAGGCAACGCGCAACGGCAATCACGGTATCTTTGGCGAGCCCTATACATTGACTTTGCCGCAGGGCGCCTACCGCAACCAGTTCTGGATCGAGGACCCGCGCTCGCGCAATTTGATGGCGCGCGGTGTTTTCGGGCAGTGGATCTATATCAACTACGACCACAACATGGTGGTGGTGAAGCTCTCGAGCTGGCCGGATTTCCTTTGGGCGCCATTCAATATCGCGGCCCACAGGGCGGCCCTCAGCATCGCCGAGGCAATCAAGCCTTCAGCCGCCCCGCGGACGAAAGGTAAGAGACTATGGCCGTGGCGGCCTGCTCGGCGGAAGTGAGCGCTGTTTCCACCCTGATTTCGGGATTTTCGGGCGCTTCGTAAGGCGAGGAGATGCCGGTGAAGTTCTTGAGCTCACCGCGGCGGGCCTTGGCATAGAGGCCCTTCACGTCGCGCTTTTCGGCTTCAGCGAGCGGCGTATCGACAAAGACTTCGATGAATTCGCCCGCGCCCATGTGCTCACGCGCCATGAGGCGTTCTGCCTTAAAGGGCGAAATGAAGGAAACAAGCACGATGAGACCGGCATCGGCCATGAGGCGCGCCACTTCTGCAACGCGGCGGATATTCTCAACGCGGTCGGCATCGGTGAATCCCAGATCGCGGTTGAGGCCATGACGGACGTTGTCGCCATCAAGCAGATAGGTGAGATGGCCCTTGGCGTGGAGCTGCTTTTCAACAAGGTTGGCGATGGTGGACTTGCCGGAACCGGAGAGCCCTGTGAACCAGAGAACCGAAGGCTTCTGGCGCAGCAATTTTCCACGTGCTTCCTTATGCACATCGGTTGCCTGCCAGTGGATGTTGGCGGCGCGGCGCAGAGCGAAATGGATGAGACCCATGCCGACCGTGTTATTGGAGAAGCGGTCGATGATGATGAAGGAACCGAGTGCCTTATTCTCCGTGTAGGGTGCGAAGGCGATTGGAGCATCGAGCTCGAGATTGCAGATAGCGATTTCGTTGAGCGAGATCGTCTCACCCGCCTGATGCTCCAGCGTGTTGACGTTGACCTTGTGCTTTATGCGCTCAATCGTACCGGGGACAGTCTTGGTGCCCGCCTTGATGATGCAGGGGCGGCCGGGCAGCATTGGCTCGGCGCCCATCCATAGCACTTCCACTTCGAAATGGTCGGAAACTTCGGCAGGAGATTTGGCGGCGCAAATGATGTCACCACGCGAAACATCGATTTCATCTGCAAGGGTAAGCGTCACCGCTTGATGGGCACGACCAGCGGGTAGATCGCCATCGTAGGTGACGATACGCTCGACCTTGGATGTTTTGCCCGATGGCAGCGCACGGATGGCGTCGCCAGGCTTCACAATGCCAGAGGCGATGGTGCCGGAGAAGCCGCGGAAATTCTGGTCTGGCCGGTTCACCCATTGTACGGGAAGGAAGAATGGCTTAGTTGCGTCTTCCTCATGGATCGGCACGGTTTCGAGATGGGCCATCAGCGTGGCGCCGCGGTACCAAGGCATGGCGGCGGAGCGAGCGATGATGTTATCGCCCTTCAAGGCCGAGGCGGGGATCAACGTCATTTCGCTGATGCCAAGTTCTTTGGCGAAGGCGCGGTAATCAGCTTCAATGGCGTCGAAAACTGACTGCTTATAGTCCACCAAATCCATCTTGTTGACGCAGACGACAAGCTGCCTGATGCCGAGAAGATGGCAGATGAAGGTGTGGCGGCGGGTCTGTGTAAGCACGCCCTTGCGCGCATCGATGAGAATGATTGCAAGATCGGCGGTGGATGCGCCGGTTGCCATGTTGCGGGTATACTGTTCATGGCCCGGCGTATCGGCGACAATAAACTTGCGCTTTGCCGTGGTGAAGGCGCGATAGGCTACATCGATGGTGATGCCCTGTTCGCGTTCGGCGGCAAGACCATCAACCAGCAATGCGAAGTCGAGATTCCCGCCCTGGGTGCCGAGCTTTTTTGAATCGGCTTCAAGGGCCGAAAGCTGGTCCTCGAAAAGCATTTTTGATTCATAAAGAAGGCGGCCGATCAGTGTCGACTTGCCGTCATCGACAGAGCCGCAAGTGATGAAGCGCAGGAGGTCCTTATGTTCTTGCGCGGCGAGATAGGCTTCGACGTCGCCACCTTCAAATTCGATGAAGCGGGCGGAATTTGTTGCAATGTTCATCAGAAATAGCCCTCCTGCTTCTTCTTTTCCATGGAGGCCGCCTGGTCCTTGTCGATGACGCGGCCTTGGCGCTCTGAGGAGGTGGCGACCAGCATTTCCTCGACAATGTCGAGAAGTGTCTCAGCGCCTGAATCGATGGCGCCGGTCAAGGGATAGCAGCCCAGCGTGCGGAACCTGATCTTGCGCATCTCCGGCGTCTCGCCCGGGAGAAGGCGCATGCGATCGTCGTCGACCATGATCATCTGGCCGTCGCGCCAGACGACGGGGCGCTCTGCCGCGAAATAGAGCGGCACGATCTCGATCTTTTCCTTGTGGATATATTGCCAGATGTCGAGCTCGGTCCAGTTTGAGAGCGGGAAGACGCGGATCGATTCACCCTTGTTCTTGCGGGCATTGTAGAGGTTCCACAATTCCGGGCGCTGGTTCTTGGGGTCCCAGCGGTGGCGCCCATCGCGGAAGGAGAAGATGCGCTCCTTGGCGCGGGACTTCTCCTCGTCGCGGCGCGCGCCGCCAAAGGCCGCGTCGAAACCATATTTGTCGAGCGCCTGCTTCAAGGCGTCGGTCTTCATGATCTGGGTGTGGAGGGCCGAGCCGTGGTCGAAGGGATTTATGTTCTTCTCGACGCCGTCGGGATTGATGTAGACGATGAGCTCGAGGCCGAGCTTGCGCACCGTCTCGTCCCGAAACTTGATCATGTCGCGGA
>JBIOWL010000133.1:0-7025 GCA_044868645.1 Aestuariivirga sp. | reverse complement strand
GCTCCGCTCGAATGGAATGACGCGTTTTTTGTCCTCCGTCTTTCGAACCAAGCGATTCACTCTTCCATTCCGTCATTCCATCCAAGCGATGCGGGGAACGCATCGCGCGAGATGGAACCCAGCTCGGGTATCGTCAGCTTCCCCAACGTCGTCTTCGTGATCGGCTCAAGACTATTGTTGGAAGGAAGCTTCAGGGGTTTTGACCCACTTCTGGAATGTAGCGAGAAGTAGCATTTTCACCGCGCGGTGTCAAGGACTATTTTCGTATCATAGGATTTACTAAAGTTGCCCAACGGGAACTTGCTCCGGGCACCATCAGAAATGGAAAGGCCCGGAACATCCGGGCCATCAAATGTCATATTTTATTTTTGCTTATTCGCCTGAGGCCTGACCCTGCGGGCGTTTGGGCTGGCTTTCGAGAGCAGAGAGCATGTGCAGGACTTCCATGACATCGGGGCTCAAAGGCTTCACCCGGCGGGTCTCGGCGGAAGTGTTGTTCTTGCTCATGGCGCGTCTCTACAGGTTTGGATATCAGCGTTGAACTTAAAAACAATTAATAGCCAACGCGCCTGAAGCTGAGCAGAACTGGTGGTTCATTTGCCGTTCATTCTATGGCTGCATTTCGGCCTCACGGAAACGTGAGCGGCACAGAAAATCCTCATATGTAACTATCGACGTAACACGTATTGCCCTGCAATGATCAACCGGAGGAGAATGGATGTTTGATCGCGTAAAGACAGTAATGGCCGCAAGTGCCTTGGGACTGATGGTGATGGCAACCGGCGCTATGGCCGGTCCTGCCGATGATGCCATCAAGGCCCGCCAGGCCTGCATGAAGGCCCACAATGGCGTGATGGCCGTTGCCGTTCCCGTCATGAAGGGTGAAAAGCCCTTTGACGCAGCAGCTCTCAAAGCCGCCCATGACAAGGAAGACGCGGCCTGCGCTGGCTGGGATGGATTCTGGGCTGAGAACGCCATGCAGGGAGAAACCGCCGAGACCTGGGCCAAGCCTGAAATCTGGAGCGACATGGCCGGTTTCCAGGCTGCGGGCGGTGCCTGGTATGAGGCAGACCAGAAGCTTCGTGCCGCCACAGACGAGGCAAGCTTCAAGGCCGCCTTCCCTGCTGTGGGCACGGCTTGCCAGAACTGCCACGAGAAATTCCGCCGTCCGAAGGGCTAGGCCATCAGGCGGCTTCTGACCAAACGCAATATCGGAGCCCTGGTGCTGATTGCAGCGCTGGGGCTTCTGGCCTTCTGGCTGGTGAGCGCGCCAAAGCCGCTAACCGCTGACGCCATCCCGGCCCATACACCCGACCTGGCCAATGGCGAGAAACTTTACCACGCCGCAGGCTGCCACTCCTGCCACCTGCCGACCACGGTATCGGGTATTGATGCGGTGCTTCCTGCGGGCGGAACACCTCTGAAGACGCCAATCGGCATGCTTTATCCACCCAACATCACACCCGATCCGGAAACCGGCATCGGCAACTGGTCCGATCTCGATTTCGTCAATGCCATGCAGCAAGGCATCGGGCGCAATGGCAGCCATCTGATCCCGGGCTTTCCCTACACTTCTTATGCCCACATGAAGGTGGAGGACGTCCTCGACATCAAGGCCTATCTGGCAAGCTTGCCACCGGTGAAAAACGCTGTGCCGGCCCATGACGTCATTGCCCTTCCCGTCGTGAGGAGGGGGCTCGGTGCCTGGAAATGGATCGGCTTTGATGATGCAAAGTTCAAGGAAGACCCCGCGCAATCGGCAAGCTGGAACAGAGGTGCCTATCTGGTCAATGGCCCCGGCCACTGCAATGAATGCCACACGCCGCGCACCCTGCTGATGACCTCGGACATGTCACGCTTCTTGGCGGGTGGTCCTCATCCCGAAGGCAAAGGCAAGGTGCCTTCAATCCGCGATCTGGTGGGCCGCGGCAAATACAAGGACGCCGCCGATCTCGTTCTCGCTTTCCAGAATGGCGAAATCCTGGGTTACGAGAACATGAGTTCAGGCGGCATGGGCAGGGTTCAGGCCAATCTTGCCAAACTCCCGGAGGATGATCTCAAGGCCATTGCCGAATATCTCTTGAGCCTCAAATAAGCCCGGCATCTTCCAGCCAGGCCACAATGGCCTGGCTCGCCTTCTCCGGATATTCCAGCGTCGGAAAATGCCCGCAACGTGGCAGCTCTACGTAACTCCCATCCTGCACCATTTCCGCCAGGCGCGCACCGTCGGCTGCCGGACTGAACTGATCATGGGCACCCCACAGGAACAGCGATGGGCATGAGATTTCACCAACTCTCGCCCACTTGTCGGTCCGCTGTGCCAATGCATCCGACTGCCGTGCCAGTTCGGCCCCATCGAAGTCGCGTCCCATATCGATGAAGGCCTGCCGCGTGGCAGGGCCATTGGGCCCGTCCAAATGGGAAATCATGTCGCCCATCTCACGCAACACTTGTTCCTTCTCGCCTGAACGGATGCGCTCTGAGCGCTTGAAGCCTGCAGCCCTGTCGGCAACCGCACCCGCCGCAGCGCCCATAACGCAAAGAGCCTCCACCCGTTCAGGTGCCGCCAGGGTGACTTCCAGCGCCAGCCTTCCGCCCATGGATGTGCCCAGAACAGCAAATCGTTCCGGGGCCTCTGCCAGCAGGTTTTCCACCATCGCCTCATAGCGGTCGCCCCTGGCGATGTGAGTGCTACAGTCAATGCGGCCCTTGAGCGCCGCGATCTGCGGCTCATAGAGCCTGCCATCGGCGCCAAAGGCGGGGATCATGATCAGCGTTTTCATAGTGGAACTATGTGTAGGGGCGCTTGCCTTGGCAAGCCGTGAAAGACATAAGAGTTCCAAAGGAAAGAATAATGAAATCCCTCGACGCCAAGCTGAAGCGCATCACCTCCGGAAAATACAAGCCCTCTGATTTCATTATTGCCGATGCCAAGGACCCGGAAATGTCGGCAGGCGTTTCCTCACCCGGCCCCCGCGATCCAAACGATCCCTCGAAGGGCATGGCCAATGTATTGGAGTTCCGGCAATCCATCGTGGAGGTGGTGAAACACGGCGTTGTGGACGTGATGCTGGTCGCCGCCTCTTCCCTCGAGGCCGTCGCCGCCAAGGGCATCTTCAAGAAATCCCATGTCACGCCTGCGATCCGCGCCAATGATGCCACCGACATCTGGCGTGCCCGGCACTCCTCCTACGCGAAGGAAATGTCACGGCCCTTTCGCACCGCCAATTTGGCCCATTGCCGGAAATTCGCCGACCTTGGCCTCTATTCGGTGACTTTCAACAATGACCTCGATCACGATTACAAATCCTTGACTGCCTACAACGAATTCCGCGGCGAAGCTTCAAGACACAAATTCCGCCACTTTCTGGAAGTCTTCAACCCGAATGCGCCCCAGGGCCTTTCGCCAGACCAAGTACCTGCCTTTGTGAACGACAACATCCTGCGTACCGTTGCCGGCATGACAAAGGCCGACCGACCGCTCTTTCTCAAGATGCCTTTCAACGGCCGCCGCTGGATGGAAGAGCTTGCCGGCTATGATCCCGAACTTGTGGTCGGCATTCTCGGCGGCTCCGGGGGCACCACGCGCGATACTTTCGAACTTCTGCACCAGGGCGAAAAATCCGGCGCCCGCATTGCGCTTTTCGGCCGTAAGATCAAACTTGCCGAAAGCCCGCTTGATCTGCTCTCGCTCTTCCCGCGCGTGATCGGACGCGATCTTTCACCGGAGGAGGCCGTGAAGTCTTACCACGCCACTCTTGCCAAGAAGAATCTGCGAGCCGTGCGTATTCTGGCTGATGACCAGCAGATCACCGAACCCGTTCTCGAAGGTTACACGCGGTGAACCGTTCCGGGATAGTGCTCGCGGGGACCGTGATCCTCGACATCGTCCACATGGTGGACCATTGGCCGGAGCAGGAGAGCGTTGCCTTCATCGAGCGTACCGAATATGGCGCGGGCGGCCCGCCGCAAAACGCCGCGGCCGGCCTGAAAAAACTGAAAGCCCCCTTTCCCGTAACCCTGCAGGGTGTGGTTGGCGATGATGCCTATGCCGACATCTTCATCGGCGAAAGCAAGGCCCAGGGCCTCAATTCCGCGCAGCTGGTCCGCAAGCCCAATTCCTTCACCAGCAATACCCAGGTGATGACCACCATTGCCGATGGCAAGCGCACCTTCTTCCACAAGCCCGGAGTCAATGCCAGCCTGACGCCGGACCTGCTTCTGCCGCGCGACCGCAATGCCAAGATCTTCTATCTGGGTTCTCCCGGCATCTCCCGGACCATGGATGAAAGCGGCCATTGGAAGTCGGTGATGCGCGAAGCAAAGCGCAGGGGCTATCTCACGGCTCTGGAATTGGTGCCCGTGGAAGCACAAATCCTGGCGGACCTTGTGCCGCCCATCCTTCCCGAGGTGGACATCTGCGTGATCAATGACCATGAAGCCCGGGCTGTGACGGGCGATGCCGTTACCGATGGCCCTTATCTCGATTGGCGTGCCGCGGAAGACGCCTGCGGGCGATTGCTGGACATGGGCGTTGTCCAGGTTGCCGCCATCCACCATCCCGATGGCGCCGTCGCCTTGACCCGATCGGGCGAATGGGCCCACGCCCCCTCTGTTGACGTGCCGCGTGAAGAAATCGTCGGCACGGTGGGCGCGGGCGATGCCTTTTATGCAGGTTTTCTCCTGGGAGTTCACGAGGGTTGGCCGCTGCCCGATTGCCTCGCCCTGGCGAATGCCGCCGCCGCGACCTCCCTGCATTCCGCCACCACCTCATCGTCCATCAGGCCATGGCAGGAATGCCTTGCCTATGCCGACAGTACCGGCCTGAAAGACATGAGATACAGTAACGGACGATCAAGGAAACAAAGTGAACGCCGCTAGCGCGTAATCAACTTTGAATGAGTCTCCTCCCCCTTTTACGGGGGAGGGCAATCGCATATGGCTCTGAAATGCCCCCATCCGGCCTTCGGCCACCTTCCCCAGCAGAGCTGGGGAAGGGTGAAAACTGTGACATTTGCCTTGCTTTTCACGCTCCCCCAACTTGTTGGGGGAGCTGTCCGAAGGACTGAGGGGGGCTCTGAACCGGGAGAATTACTCTCCAGTCCTCTCGTCAGAGCCTTCGGCAAGCGCGTCCTCGCTCTGCTTCTTGCTGAGGTCTTCGCCAGTGGCCTGGTCAACGGCCTTCATGGAAAGCCTGATCTTGCCGCGGTTGTCGAAACCGAGGAGCTTCACCTTCACGGTGTCGCCTTCCTTCACCACATCGCCCACCTTGTTCACGCGGTGCGATGCCAGTTCCGAAACATGCACAAGCCCGTCACGCGAGCCGAAGAAGTTCACAAAAGCACCGAACTCCATGATCTTGACGACCTTGCCTTCATAGATCTCGCCCACTTCCGGCTCGGACACGATGGACTTGATCCACTTCAGCGCCGCCGTGATGGAGGCGCCCGAATTGGAAGCAACCTTCACCGTGCCGTCATCCTGGATATCGATCTTGGCGCCGGTCTTCTCCACGATCTCGCGGATCACCTTGCCGCCCGTGCCGATCACTTCGCGGATCCTGTCGGTCGGAATCTTGATCTGCTCGATGCGCGGCGCATATTCACCAAGACCGGGGCGCGCCTTCTCCAGCGCTTCCGCCATCTTGCCGAGAATATGCATGCGGCCTTCCTTGGCCTGGAACAGGGCAACCCGCATGATCTCTTCGGTGATGCCTGTGATCTTGATATCCATCTGCAGCGAGGTCACGCCTTCCGATGTGCCTGCCACCTTGAAGTCCATGTCGCCGAGATGGTCCTCGTCACCGAGAATATCAGAGAGCACGGCAAAACGCTCGCCTTCCTTGATGAGGCCCATGGCAATGCCGGCGCAGGGCGCCTTCATCGGAACGCCCGCATCCATCAGCGACAGCGATGAACCGCACACCGTCGCCATGGAAGAAGACCCATTGCTCTCGGTGATCTCCGAGACCACGCGGATCGTGTAGGGGAACTGCTCAGCTGTCGGCAGCAGCGGATTGATGGCGCGCCAGGCAAGCTTGCCATGGCCGATTTCACGGCGGCCCGTTGCTCCCATGCGGCCCACCTCGCCCACCGAGAAGGGCGGGAAATTATAGTGCAGCATGAACTTGCCCTTGGTGAGGCCATCGAGCGTGTCGATATATTGCTCGTCCTCGCCCGTGCCGAGCGTCGTCACCACCAGCGCCTGTGTCTCACCGCGTGTAAAAAGCGCCGAACCATGGGTGCGTGGCAGGACGGAAGCTTCCGCAATGATCTGCCGCACCGTCTTGGTGTCGCGGTCATCGATGCGCTTGCCGGTATCGAGAATGTTGTTGCGGACAATATCGGCTTCGAGCTGTTTGAACTGCTCGCCGACGGCCTGCTCGGTCGGCGCGTTCTCATCGCCTTCTTTGATCAGGGCCGCCTTCACCGCGTCCTTCGCCTTGGCGACCGCATCCTGCCGGTCTTCCTTCTTGGCAATGGAATAAGCCTTGCGAAGATCGGCTTCCGCCTGCTTCTTCACCGCCGCATAAATCGCCGAATTGTCCTTCGGCTGGAAGTCGCGCGGCTCGCGCGCCGAGCGTTCCGCCATGCGGATGATGGCTTCGATGACGGGCTGGAAACCGCGATGGCCGAACATCACGGCCTCGAGCATCAGTTCTTCCGAAAGCTCATGAGCTTCCGATTCAACCATCAGCACCGCATCCTGCGTGCCAGCGACCACGAGATCGAGCTTCGAAACCTTCTGCTGTTCGATTGTCGGGTTGAGCACCAATTGCCCTTCCACATAGCCGACGCGCGCCGCGCCGACAGGACCCATGAAAGGAATGCCTGACATTGTCAGCGCCGCAGAAGAGGCAACCAGCGCCGCAATATCCGTGTCGTTCTCAAGGTCATAGGAGAGAACCGTGGCGATCACCTGCGTTTCAAAGCGGAAGCCATCGGGGAACAGCGGGCGGATCGGCCGGTCAATGAGGCGCGAGATCAGCGTCTCGCGTTCGGTCGGTCTGCCTTCACGTTTGAAAT
>JBIOWL010000132.1:0-2686 GCA_044868645.1 Aestuariivirga sp. | reverse complement strand
GGTTCGACTATGCCTGCTCCATGGCCAAGACCCAGCACCACCCCGCGGGAACTTGCGCCATGGGCGTTGATGACAATGCCGTGGTCGCGCCGGACCTCCGGGTTCATGGCCTGCAGGGACTACGGGTCGCTGATGCCTCCATCATGCCGCGCCTTGTTTCGTCGAATACCAACGCCACGGCGATCATGATTGCAGAAAAGGCCGCAGACCTTATTCTGGCTGCATGACCCAAAAGAAAATGAACGGCGCCGAGAGCCTTGTCCACACGCTCGTCGGCCACGGCCTCCAAGTGTGCTTTGCCAATCCCGGCACCAGTGAAATGCATTTCGTGGCAGCCCTCGATCGCATTCCGGGCCTGCGCTGCATTCCCGGTCTTCAGGAAAACGTCGTGACCGGCATGGCCGATGGCTATGCGCGTGTATCTCGTGAACCTGCCATCACGCTGCTTCATTGTGGACCCGGGCTGGCCAATGGTCTTGCCAACATCCACAATGCCAAGAAAGCCCGCGTGCCGATGCTCAACATCGTCGGCGAGCAGGCTACCTATCACGCCAAGTATGATCCGCCGCTAGCCACCGACACGATTGCACTTGCAAAATCGTCCTCCCATTGGGTGAAACGTGTGCGGAAATCAGTTGAGGTCGGCAAGGCCGCTGCCGAAGCTATTCGCGCGGCGCGCGCCTCTGCGGGTCAGATAGCCGCACTGATTTTGCCATCCGATGCTTCCTGGAATGAAGGTGGCAAGGTGGCAACCCCTCTCAAGCCGAAATCAGCACTCAAAATAGACATGCGCAATGCCCGCAAAGCCGCGCGCATCCTGCGCGAGAAGCGCAACGTTCTGCTGTTGCTGGGCGGATCGGCATTGATGGCAGACTCACAAAAACATGCCGCTGCTATCCAGGTCAAGACCGGCTGCCGGATCATGGCCGAGTCCATCAACAGCTATCATCAGCGAGGACAGGGGCGGCTGCCCATCGAACGCGTGCCCTACCCGGCGCAAGTAGCGATAGATGTGCTGAAGGATGTCGAACACATCATCACAATCTGTTCCCGCGCGCCTCTTGGCTTCTTCGCTTACCCAGGATTTCCAAGTCATCACTACCCACCCAAGGCGACCGTCACCTCACTCTGTTCAGTTGAACAGGATGCAGTGGAAGCACTTGCGGCACTGGCTGACGAGCTGTCGGCTGCACCTGCCGAAGCTCAGACGGCGCATCGTCCCACCATTCCCAAGGGCAAGCCGAGTTCTGCCGGACTTGGTGTCATGCTGGGCGCAGTCATTCCCGAAGGCGCCATCATTGCCGATGAAAGCGTCTCACTGGGCGGCGAGCTTTATACGGGCAGCCACGCCGCAGCACCCCATGACTGGATGATGGTAACAGGCGGTGCCATCGGCTACGGCATGCCCTGCGCCACGGGTGCTGCAGTTGCAGGCGCCGGCCGCCGTGTGATCAACATGCAGGCCGATGGCTCAGCCATGTACACGGTACAGTCGCTGTGGACGCAGGCACGTGAAAAGCTGCCCGTCACCACCGTCATCCTCTCCAACCGCAAATACCAGATCCTGATTGCCGAATATGGCAATGTCGGCGCCAATCCCGGCCCCACGGCCATGAACATGCTTGATCTCGGCAATCCCGACATGGATTGGGTCAAGATCGCCAACGGCATGGGTGTTGAGGCGGCAAAAACAACAACACTCGAAGGCTGCGCGGAATTGATGCTCCACTCCTACCGATCGCCCCACCCCTTCCTGATCGAACTGGAAATCTGAATGCCTCACGCAACCATCATCGGCGCAGGAATAGTGGGAACCTCCACCGCGGCATTCCTGCAGCGCGAGGGTTTTACGGTGACGGTGATTGACCGTGTGCCGCCGGGAGAAGGCTGTTCCTTCGGCAATGCGGGCGGGCTTGCATTTGCGGAGATCATGCCGACGATCCATCCCGGCATCTACAAGAAGCTTCCCGGCTGGCTGCTGGACCCGCTGGGGCCACTCACCATCCGCTGGTCATATCTGCCGAAGGCGCTCCCCTGGTTCATGGCGGCGGCACGCAACACGCTTCCCTCACGCTTTCAGGAAATCACCAAGCACCGCGCATTTCTGGGGCTGCGTGTTGTTTCCGACTTTGAAGATCTGTTGAAGGCTGCAGGCCGCCACGACCTGATGGTCTATCGTGAGACGTTACGCGTTTTTGACTCACAAGGACAGTTTGATGGCGAGGCGCGTGAGCGCGACATCAAAAAGGCCCACGGCTTTCCGGTCGAGACTTACAGCGGCGATGAGGCCCGCGAGATGGAGCCGGATCTTTCGCCGGCGATCAGCCATGCCTCGACCCATGGCGGCTGGTACTTCGTAAAAGACCCGGAAAAGGTGGTGAAGGCCATCGCGGAAAAAGTGGCGCGCGATGGCGGCGAGTTTCTGCAGGATGAAGTGAAAGAGATAAAGGTGGAGGATGGGAAAGCCACCTCTATCACTCTCACCAGCAGAAAGAACCTGCCTGTAGACCGGCTGGTGATCTGCGCCGGTGCTTATTCTCATCTGCTAGCACGGCAACTGGGCGACAATGTGTTGCTGGAAGCAGAACGCGGCTATCACATTGTGCTGCCCGATCCCGGTGTGAAGCTCTCGCGCTCCATCACCTATGCAAGAACACCGGGCGCGGCAACGCCGATGGCGATGGGT
>JBIOWL010000131.1:0-4602 GCA_044868645.1 Aestuariivirga sp. | reverse complement strand
GGCTCCTCGCGCCAATGCTGCAGCGTGCAACCGCCACAATTCTCGAACTTGGGACAAAAGGGCTCTACGCGATCCGGCGATGCGGAAACAATTCGTGTGACTTTGCCATCTTCGACTTCAACGATTTCCGAAGGCAGCACTTTCAGCAAATGAAGATGGCGGCCTTCAGCCGTTGCCACGCCATCGCCATGCTGGCCCATCTTCTCGACAGTGACCTGCGCCATCAGGGATAGACTAGCACAAGCGCTTTGCCGCCGCGTAGTTTCAATTCGACATCCCCCTCAGCCGTGTTGGACATGGTGAGGCTTGAGCCGAATGGCACATGGCGCTCCGTGAGCGGCCAGCGCACGCCACTGATGCTGAGGCTGTCCAACACCGTCATGCCGATGACGCTCACCCTAGTGCCACGGGCAAGCCCGTTCAATCGCAATGCGCCCAGAAGCGGGTAGGCCTCCTCGTGCCCACTGGATGTGAAAACCGCAACGCCCTTCTCGGCAAGCGCCAGCATCATCGTGCCGTGAGCCAGCATATGATCGAACTGGCCGCCAAAGCCGCCCACCAGTACAAGCGCAGTGGCCCCGCGCTTGAGCGCCTCCTCGACTGCAAGCTCACCATCCGTCGCATTCTTATCCGCCGGATAAACAACGCGCGGCACATGCTGGAACGCAGCTTCAAGTTCCGTGCCCGAAGAATCAAAATCCCCGACCCATAGTTCCGGAGCCACTTGCAATAGGTTGGCATGGGTCATGCCACTGTCGGCAGCAATGCAGCGCGCACCCTTGACCTGCTGTTTGAGGCGCTCTGTCGGCGTCACATCGCCGCCAAGCAATATGGCAAAACGGGTCATGCTCGAGCGCTACCAGCCGGAGCCACCGCCACCGCCACCGCCGCCACCGGAAAATCCACCTCCGCTGGATCCTGATGAACTTCCGGGCGCCGTTGCAGCCGAGGAGATGGAACTGGCAAGGCTTGAGCCGATGCTGTCAGTGAAATCGCGCGAACCGAAGCTGTTGGAACCGTGATACCAGGTCCCGGCGGTCGCCGCAGCTCCTGCCGCTGCAGCCGCCGCCAGCACCGCCGTGAACTTGTCGCTCCACTCATTCTCGCAATCGAGCGCCATGGCATAGGGCAGATAGCGCTCGAATAATTCAGGCGTCTTTTCAGGCGGGCTGAGGACTTTGAGGCGCTCTTCCTCTGCCGTCGTCATATACATGCGGAAACCGTCGATCTGGTCCAACACTTTGCGGCCAGAGGGCGTTGGTGCGCGTAGCAGCCAGAAGAACATGAAATTGAAGCCCGCCAGCAAAATGCAGCCCACGATAAACCATTTCATGGCGGGCGTGATGCCCTCTGCAAACCAGGTGAGAACAGGCACGGCGACGCCAGCCCCGACAAAGGGAATAAGGAATACAAGGCCCATAAGCGAGCGGATGCGCGTCCAGATGCTCGAGGAACCGATCACCCCTTTGACCGTGGCGTAGCCGACTACAAGAATGACACCCCACCACACGGAGGAGAACAGTGTGGTGAAAAGCACAACAGCCCCCTCGCCTTCCGGCATCAGGAAGCCAGAGATGATCAAACCCACCAGCGAAATCACAAAGCCCGCCGCAAACCATCCGAAATTCTTGAGGAACATCGTGCCGTCATATTCGTCATTGAGCGCGCTCTTAAGAGCTAAACGCGCTGTTTCGACTGCGCTATGATTTGTTTGCTTTAAGACAAGCGTGTTGCTTGGCAATCCTGAAAAGAGAGCCGATTCACTTCTGGTGAGCTTTTCCTTTCCCGCCGACCGGATTTTTTCGATACTGAATGTGCCGCCATTCTCACTGATATTGGCACGTCCTTTGACCGCTAAACCTACAACAGCCGCGGCAAAGGCCTTGTCATCAAACCCCTGCTCCCGCACATAGCGAACACCGGCTGGCCCGAGCCCCTCGGGTGGCTTGAACAGCGGGAAGATATTGCCCTTCGGCGGGTCACGGCCAACCTTGACCCAGGCATAGAGGTAGTAGAAGGGTACAAACAGCAGGGTTGCGATCAATCCGAAAAAACCGAGATTGTCCATGATCCAGCTTGTCCGCAGTTCACCTGCAGTTGGCGGCGCAACAATGCCTTTTTGCCATGCAACGGCCACTGTGAGCCCTTCGCCTTCACCGAGAGCGCGGGTTGTGCGTGCCGAAAAACGGCCGCCGCTTGCCTGCATCATTTCCGCATCGCTGCCGCTTTCGCCATAACCACCCGTATAAACTGAATGCTGTTTGATCTCCGCGCCCGCAGGCAATCGGATGATCGCCGTTACGTTCAGGATAGGAAATGTCCAGCCATTGCCTGTCACATTCCAGTAAAGCTCGTCATAGCCATCGAAAAAGCCGATCTGGCGGTTAGTTGTGTAGGTGATGTCATAGGTGTGTTCCCCAAATTCCAGAAACACATCCGCATCGCCAATGCGGATGCGCTTGCCGTTCGACATACTTTCAACGGCATATGGTTCCTTGCGCCCATCGCGCATGACCTTGAGAACATTGAAACCCACGCGCACCCGCGTACCATCCGGCCTGGTATAGGTCGTCGGGAAATCCCGCAGGATGCCGCGCCTGATCTGGTTTCCTTCGGCATTGACCGTGATCGATTCCCGCACGGTCAGTTCGCCATCCGGAGCGATAGTCACATCACTGACAAAACTGCGGATCACCTCCTGTGCGGTGGCGGGAACCGCCACGAAGAACAGCAGTAGGATTGTGCTGAGGATAGCCCGCGAGCAGCGCATGGCTAGCGCGTCTTGAAATCCACCTTCGGCGTTTCGCGTTGCGCCGCATCACCAATATCGAAAAACTCCGCCTTCACGAAACGGAAGAAATTCGCCACGAAGTTGCTCGGAAAACTCTCGATCATCGTGTTGAAGGTGCGCACCGCGCCGTTGTAATAGCGCCGCGACATCTGGATTTCGTCTTCAACGCCGGCAAGCTTATCCTGCAGGTCGCGGAAATTCGCATCCGCCTTGAGCTCTGGATAGGCTTCGGCAATCGCAAAGAGGCGGCCCAATGCCGCCGTCATGGCCTGCCCCACGGCAGATTGATCCGCTACGCTTCCCCCCGCAATGGACTTGGCTCTCAGGTCGGCAATATCGCGGAACAGTTTGTCTTCGTGAGAGGCATAGCCCTTCACGGTTTCGACAAGATTGGGAATGAGGTCTGCACGCCGCTTGAGCTGCACGTCGATACCGCTCCAGCCCTCCGCCACCAGGTTTCTCTGGCTCACCAGCGCATTGTAAGCATAGACCAGGTAGCCGATCACCACCACGATCAATCCGATCAGTCCATAACCCAGTGTCATCAGTGCCTCCCCGTTCTGGAGAAAATTCCGGCCAAATTGCAGACTTGGTTGATAAGAATTTGCTCCAACATATCACATTGGCGCGAATCCCATCCGACCACGTAGTCGGAAATCGCGCCAAGGGCATTATTCCCGTAAGTCTGGTTTCATTCAAGCGCGCTTTGGCGATGGGCCTGATTCCGCAAAAATTGGACTATATTTCGCGCGACATTGGATTTGACTGGTAACAGGTGGCGGCGCATGAGGGCTTTCAGCGGAGGTTTCGCCATGCCGGCAGATGATGCACAGGTGCCCAATTTCAAGGGGCCGGAAGGCCAGGAGGATATGCCTTACCTCCTGACGCCGGGGCCCCTCACCACCTCACGCACCGTCAAGCTGGCAGCCCTCGCAGATTGGGGCTCGCGCGACATCGAGTTCCGCAACCTCGTGAAGGAAATCCGCAACGGCCTGAAAGCCCTCGCCCATTGCGACGAAAACTATGAATGCGTCATCATGCAGGGCTCCGGCACCTTCGCAATTGAGGCGGCGCTCGGTTCCTTCTGCCCGGCCAAGCGCAAGAAAACTCTTGTGGTCGCCAATGGCGCCTATGGCGATCGCGCCGTACAGATCCTGGAACGTATTGACCGCCCCGTCGTCAAGATCGACAAGGGCGACTCGCAAAGCCCCACACCTGCGGAAGTGGCCGCAGCCCTCGAAGAAGACCGCAGCATCAGCCACGTCTGGATGATCCACTGCGAAACAACATCGGGCATCATCAACCCTATCGCCGAGATCGGCCGCGAAGTGCAAAGCCGTGGCCGCGTCTTCATGGTCGATGCCATGTCATCCTTCGGTGCGCTTCCGCTCGATATGCAGCGCGACAACATCGACGTGATGGTGTCCTCATCAAACAAATGCATCGAAGGCATTCCCGGCTTCTCATATGTCATCGTCAAGCGCCCGCTGCTTGAAGCCAGCGGCGGGCAGAGTCACTCGATCGTGCTCGATCTCTATGACCAGTGGAAGGGCCTTGAGACCAACGGTCAATTCCGTTTCACGCCACCCACCCACTCGCTTGTCGCTTTCCGCCAGGCGATGCGCGAGCTTGAAGAGGAAGGTGGTCCCCCGGCGCGCCTTGCGCGCTATCAGCGCAATGCCGGCACATTGCTCGATGCTTTGAAGCAGATGGGCTTTGTGACCCTCCTCAATGACAATGAGCGCGGCCCCATCATCCAGACCATCCTGCAGCCCCGAGATTCAAAATTTGATTTTGAAACCTTCTATAAG
>JBIOWL010000130.1:0-2361 GCA_044868645.1 Aestuariivirga sp. | reverse complement strand
TCGATGAACTGGATGAAGAACGCGTCGAGGGTTTCCAGAGGCTCGGTGTATTTCTTGAACGGCGCTTCAGCCCCGCCATGTCGACCTGCACGGCAGTTTCAAACCGCATTGCCGGATTGGCGCGGCGATCGGAGCGGGCAGGCAATCTCCTGCGCACGCGCGTTGACATTGCGCTTGAGGCGCAGAACCAGAAGCTTCTGCAATCCATGGAGAAGCGGGCGCGCCAGCAGCTGATGCTGCAGGAGACGGTGGAGGGATTATCGGTTGCGGCGATCAGTTATTACGTGATCGGAATCGTCGAAAAACTTTTTGCAAGCGCTGCAAGCTATGTGCCGGTGCTTGAGAGCAAGGTGGTCTGGCTCCTGTCGATCCCGGCTATTGTTGCGGGCGTGTGGTATGCGGTGCGGCGCTTGCGCAAGAGGGTGATGAGAGAGGCGGCGTAACTCCCTCCACCCCTCACCCTGAGGTGCCGCGTAGCGGCCTCGAAGGGTGCGCCACGCGATCCATGCTTCGAGGCTCTGCTTCGCAGAGCACCTCAGCATGAGGGACTTAGGCAGCTAGCAGAACCTGTTCACCAGATTCTCGAGCCGCTCCTGCTGGCCGGATTTCGGCTGCGGGTTGATGTTCTGCTTTTCAACGCGCGCGGCGATTTGGGCGAGGCTTTCCTTGCCCGCCAGCATGGCCTTGTTCTGGGCCGTTGCCCATCCGGCGTAGCGGTCCTTTACGATGCCGCCAAGCGTGCCGTCCTCGATGATGGCGGCGGCATTGAGCAGGCCCTTGGCGCAGGCATCCATGGAGCCCACATGGGCATAGACGAGATCATCGGGTGCGATGGACTGGCGCCTGATCTTGGCATCGAAATTCATGCCACCCGTAGTGAAGCCACCCGCTTTCAGGATTTCCAGCATGGCGAGCGTGATCTCCGGCACATCGACAATGAACTGATCGGTGTCCCAGCCTGACTGGTAATCGCCGCGGTTCAAGTCGATGGAGCCGAAAATGCCCCAGGCAGCAGCGAGTGCGATTTCATGTTCGAAGGTATGGCCTGCGAGGATCGCATGGTTCTGCTCGATATTGACCTTCACATCCTTCTGCGCACCGAGCGAAGAAATCAGCGAATAGACGGTCGCCACATCGTAATCATACTGATGCTTGGTGGGTTCCTGCGGTTTTGGCTCGATGAGGATGGGGCCCTTGAAGCCGATTTTGTGCTTGTAGTCGACGACGAGCGCAAGCAGGCGCTTTGCCGCTTCCAGTTCGTGTCCGATATTGGTGTTAAGCAGCGTCTCATAGCCTTCGCGGCCGCCCCACATCACATAGTTCGCACCGCCTAGGCCCTTCGTTACGTCCATGGCGTGTTTGATCTGGGCTGCGGTGTAGGCAAACACATCCGGATCGGGATTGGTGGCCGCACCCGCCATGAAGCGACGGTTGGAGAAGAGATTGGCGGTGCCCCAGAGCAATTGCTTTTTCGACTTCGCCATCTTCTTTTCGATGTAGGAGGCAATGGCCGAGACATTAGCATTGCTCTCTTTCAGCGAGGCTCCTTCCGGCGCAATGTCACGGTCGTGGAAGGTGAAGAAGTCGATGCCGGTCAGGTCCATGGCATCGAACATGACATCGGCCTTCTGGCGGGCGGCACCCATCTCATCGGATGAATGATGCCAGGGGCGCAGAAACGTATCGCCGCCGAAGGGGTCGCTGCCGGGCCAGCAAGTCGAGTGCCACCAGCAGATGGCAAAGCGCAGATGCTCGGCCATGGTCTTGCCCAGCACCTTTTTGTTCTTGTCGTAGTGGCGGAAGGCGAATTCCTTTTTCGACTTTGCGCCTTCAAACTTGGCGGGTTTCTTGATGGAGAAGAATGACATGGATTTCAGATTCCCTTGATGGCTGGATAGATTTTTGTGTAGCGCTGGTATTGATCGAGATAGGCGGCGCTTGCGGATTTTTCCGGGGCGATGGTGCGGGCGATTTTCGGCTTCGAGAAAGCCTTGCGCCAATCGGTGCCCGTTGCCGCAACAAGACCCATGCGGGCCGCGCCAAAGGCGCCGCCCACATCACCTGCGGCGGGAAGATCAATTGGAACTCCCAATACAGTTGCCATGATCTTGAGCCAGAGTTCAGACTTGGTGCCGCCGCCCACCGCCATCAGGCGATTGATTTTCGCTCCACCTGCTTCCAGCGCTTCGAGCGAGTCCCGGAAGGCAAAGGCTATCGAGTCCAGCACGGCGTGTGTGAGAATCTTGCGGTCGGTCTCGTGACCCAAGCCCAGCACCGCGCCGCGGATCTGTGCATCGCCCACCGGCGTCCGTTCGCCCGAGAGATAGGGAAGGAAAAGCGCGGGCGATGGGCCCTTGAGTT
>JBIOWL010000129.1:0-2440 GCA_044868645.1 Aestuariivirga sp. | reverse complement strand
ACTTCGCCCGCGCCGACGATTGTGAGATAGGAACCGAGACCTGGCAGTTGCGAAACAATCTCCTCTGCTTGTCCCGCATAGCGATTGGTATAGGCAAAGCTTGCCCCTTCCGGCGAATTACCGGAGACCATGATGACCCCGCGGTCTTCGACCGGCGAAAGCTCGGACTTGAGCTGCAGCAATATAAAACCGCCAATCCCCGCAACGCCGATGGCAATGAGCAGCACCAGCCAGCGCATCCTGAGGGCAAACCCGAGGCTCGCCTTATAAGTGCGTTCAAGCCAATTCAATATGCCTTCAACGATGCGGGCGAAGAGGTTAGGCCGGTCGGCATGGCGCAGCAGCTTGGAGGACATCATCGGCGTCAGCGTCAGCGCCACGAAACCGGAGATGATCACGGAACCCGCTAGGGTGATGGCGAATTCAAGGAAAAGCCGGCCCGTGCGCCCCGGCGTGAAGGCGATGGGCGCAAAGACTGCGGCAAGGGTCAGGGTCATGGCCACAATGGCAAAACCGATTTCCCTCGAGCCTTTGATGGCTGCCTCGAAAGGCTTCATGCCATCCTCGATGTGGCGGTAGATATTTTCCAGCATCACGATGGCGTCATCGACCACAAGGCCGATGGCCAGCACCATGGCGAGCAGCGTCAGCGTGTTCACCGTAAGGCCCGTGGCATACATGATGGCGAAGGTGGCAACGAGCGAAACCGGAATGGTGACGACCGGGATCAGCGCCGCGCGGAAGGAATGCAGTGCAAGGAAGATGATGACGATGACAAGGGCAATGGCCTCGGCAATAGTTATGAAGACGTTTTCGATCGACTTGTCGATAAACACCGTTGAGTCAAAACCGATGGACGCTGAAACACCCTGAGGTAACTCTGCATTGAGGCGTGGCAGCACTTCCCGCACCGCGCGCGAGACATCGAGCGGGTTGGCCACGGCTGTCTTGATGATGCCGATGGAGATGGCGGTGGCGCCGTTGAAGCGTCCCTCGCGGCGCACATCGGCGCTGGCAAGCTCCACCTTGGCAACATCCGCAAGCCGCACCTGCAATCCGCCCGCCGTCTTCAGCATGATCTGCTCGAACTCTGAGGGCTTGGCCAGCGCGGTGCGCGACTGAACGGTGAATTCCTGTTCGGTGCTTTCAATGCGGCCCGCCGGGATATCCGCATTCTGGTTGCGGATGGCATTCTCCACGTCTTGCACCGTGAGGCCGTAGCCCGCGAGCCGCGCAGGATCGATCCAGATCCGCATGGCATAGCGGCGCTCGCCGTTGACCGACACATCCGCCACGCCGTCCAGATTCTTGAAGCGGTTGACCACGAAGCGGTCCACATAGTCGGTAAGTTCGAGATCGCTCATGGCGGTCGATTGCATCACCAGAAAAATGATGGGTTGCGCGTCGGCCTCGACTTTCGAAATATTGGGTTCGCTGACTTCATCCGGCAGCTGCCGCCTGACACGGCTCACCCGGTCGCGCACGTCACTGGTGGCGGCATCGATATTGACCGTGCTGCGGAAGCGGATGGTAATGCGGCTCGATTCCGCCCGTGACGTCGATTCAATCGTGTCGATGCCTTCAATGCCTGCCAGCGATCCCTCCAGAACCTGCGTCACCTGGGATTCGACGATTTCGGCGGAAGCGCCGGAATAGCCGGTCTGCACCGAGACCTGCGGCTCATCAATGTTGGGATATTCCCGGATGGTGAGCCTGCTGAACGACATGAGGCCGATGAGAATGAGGACAAGACTCAGCACCGTGGCGAATACCGGACGGCGGATGCAGAGTTCCGTGAAATTCATGTCCGTCAATCCATCCTTGGCGCGGGAACGACTTCGACCGTGGCGCCATCACTCAGCCGTGCATTGCCCGCCACAACAACTTCAGCGCCTGCCTCGATGCCTTCGACAATTTCAATTGTGCCGCCCTCGCGCTTGCCGGTGCGCACCTGTGCCTGTTCCGCCTTGGAGTCTCGCACCAGAAACACCACCGTGCTGTCGCCGCGCTGGCTGACGGCCGTCTCCGGCACCACAACCGCATCGCGTTGGTGTCCTTTCACGGTCACGCGTACAAGCAGGCCCGGCCGCAGCCGCAATGCGGAATTGTCGAGGTCAGCCCGCACTTGCAAGGCGCGGCCATTGACGTCGATGGAGGGGTCGATGGCGGAAATCGTGGCCGAAAAACGCTCGCCGGGAAGGGCGTCCGCAGTAACATCGATGGTCTGGCCAAGCTTGATCCGCGACAGGACGAGTTCCGGCAATGAGAATTTCACTTTGAGGAGATCAACCTTGTCGAGCTTCACAAGGGCCGTTCCCGCCGTCACATAGGCGCCCACCGATACAGTGCGAAAGCCGGCAATGCCCGAAAAGGGCGCAACGACCGTGAGCTTGTTGAGGCGCACCTGGGCCGACTCCGCCGCCGCGCGGGCCACTTCTCT
>JBIOWL010000128.1:0-4629 GCA_044868645.1 Aestuariivirga sp. | reverse complement strand
GCAAGAGTGACCGGCTTTTCGCAGATGACCGTGTCGCGGGCGTTTCTGCAGTCCGCTCCCATCAAAGAGGAAACCCGGAACCGGATACTCAAAGCCGCCACCAAGATCGGCTACTACCACAACAAGGCTGCATCCAGCCTCGCGTCCCAGCGCACGAGGGCCTTTGGAATCATCCTCCCCACCCTGCAGGATTCAATCTATGTGCCTTTTGTGGATGCGGCGAGGCGCGTGTTCGAGGACCAGGGCTTCGATCATCTGCTCCAGACCATCGATTACACCCGCGGCCGCGAGATGCATGCCATTGGTTCTCTCCTGTCGCAGCGGGTTCGGGCCATTCTGCTTCCCTCTATCGGCCACACGCCGGAGACGCAAAAACTTCTCCAGACGTTACCTATTCCAATGATTGAAATCGGCAACATCCCAAGCCACCCCATTCACTATGTAGTTGGGCACTCGGATGCCGATGCGGGATACCTTGCAACGAGGAAACTGCTGGGTGCCGGGCGGCGCAATATCGGCATCATCTGCGGCCTCGCCAGCGAAACCTCAAACGCTCGCAGCCGCTTGCGCGGATACATCAAAGCTCTGGACGAAGCCGGGCTCGGCACTGATCAGGAGTTCCAGGCCCAAGTGGAGCACACGATTGAATCTGGCCTCGACGGTCTTAAACGGCTGTTGCAGTCAAACGCCAAGCTCGACGGCATTGTCATCGGCGGCGAGATTTGGACGAGTGCCATCATCCTCCATTTGTTGGCATCAGGCCGTAAAGTTCCGGATGACATTGCAATCGTCGGCATAGGTGAAATTGAATTGGGACCCTACCTGCCGGTGCCTTTGACTTATGTCGCACTTCCACGGCGCGAGGCGGGCACCAAGTCAGCAGAACTGGCAGTCAAACTCATCCGGGGAGAAGATGTGAGTGAAGCCGTAATCAAGCTGCCGGTTAATCTCGTGATAGGCGGCACCGCCTGATATCTAGCATTGGAAAAGCCTCAGCCTTACAAACGGACAACTTTGCTGGTGTGCGCATGCTGCGCCACCTATTACTCATAAATTCTGCTTCCACTAGTCTTCTTTTCTTGGAGATTCGTGCTTCTGAATCTGTCATGGTGCCTAATTTCTTGGTCTGCTTCGCCTCTAGTTCCAAAAAGGATTTGTTCTTGGATTGCTTGTACCCGAGACTCCGCCAGTACCTAACCGTGCGGCGTCTTGAACGTTTTCGCCGACCACTGATAGCCGGGCATGACCAGGAGATTTTCGGGCGCCGGGCCTTTGCGGATACGGCCGGCCGTGCCGTAGTGGGAGCCGTGGCAGGGGCAGAACCAACCGCCGCTCTTGGTATTGCTTTCGACGACCGTGTAATCGCCTTCATTGCCGAATGGCACACAGCCCAGATGGGTGCAAACACCCAGCATGATCAGGAACTGTTCCTTGCCGCCGGCCACCCGGTTCCGTGGCACCGTTGACGCGCCGGTTTACCCATGTGGCCGAAGGGTATATTCACGCCGGAGCATCTCTCTTGACCCAAGTCAAAGCTTCCAGATTGAAGCTCTCTAGCCTGGCCAACCAGGAGACCGGTTATGCACACGCCGAGGACACTTTACCTGATCGCCGATGGTGGCCGCGCTCGCTATGTCGAGTGCACCGGCCCCGGACGATTCACCACAATCCGCAAGTTCGAATCTGCTCACATTCACGAAAAATCCAGTTCGCTCGGTCACAACAAGCCCGCACGCGTTCAGGAAAGCGCCGCCCCTGCCCGACATGGCATAGAAGCAAGGACTGATGCACGCGACAAGGTTGAGACTGATTTCGTGAGATCGATCGCGGATGATCTTGTCAGGAATGCTGTCATGAAGGACTATGACAAACTGGTGGTCATCACTCCAGCCAAGCTGCAAAGCGTGCTGATCAAGCAATTGCCTTCCGCCATTGCAGCCAAGCTTGCCAAGTGCATCAACAAGGATCTGACCAAGATTCCCGATGTCGAATTGCATCGGCACCTGCCCGTACTCCTCCGGTGACGCAATGAAGGTGCAAACAGCGGCGCCGATCTCTCCTAATCGCTTGCAGCCAACCGAGGCCAGTGCGATCGATGCTTACTGGCGCGCGGCAAATTATTTGACTGTCGGTCAGATCTATTTGCTGGACAATCCTTTGTTGCGCGAGCCCTTGCGCCTGGAGCACGTCAAGCCGCGGCTGTTAGGACATTGGGGAACATCACCGGGGCTTAGCTTCATCTATGCCCATCTGAACCGGATCATCCGCAAAAGGGATGCCGATCTCATCTATGTTTGTGGTCCCGGCCATGGCGGCCCGGCGATGGTTGCCAACACTTACCTCGAGGGCACCTACAGCGAGCTTTACCCAGATGTCACCCTCAACGAAGACGGCATGCGCAAGCTCTTCCGCCAGTTTTCCTTCCCCGGCGGAATTCCGAGCCACGCCGCACCCGATGTTCCCGGTTCCATTCACGAAGGCGGCGAGCTTGGCTATGCGCTCTCTCATGCCTATGGCGCGGCTTTCGACAATCCCGGTCTCATCGTCGCATGCGTTGTCGGCGATGGCGAAGCCGAAACCGGCCCGCTGGCGACGGCATGGCATTCCAACAAGTTTCTCAATCCGAAGCGTGACGGAGCGGTGCTGCCCATTCTGCACCTTAATGGCTACAAGATTGCCAACCCAACCATCCTGGCGCGCATCCCGCCTGATGAACTGAACGCCCTCTTTGTCGGATACGGCTACGAGCCGCTTCTGGTTGAAGGCGATGACCCGGCTTTGATGCACCAACAGATGGCCTTGGTGCTCGACAAGGCTTTTGACCGCATCAGGTCGATCCAGACTGCTGCTCGCCAAGGACCGGGCATTCGTTCCCGGCCGAAATGGCCGATGATCATCTTGCGCAGCCCCAAGGGTTGGACCGGTCCCAAAGAGGTCGACGGTCTCAAGACCGAGGGCTTCTGGCGATCGCACCAGGTGCCCTTGTCCGGACTTGCGGATAAGCCCGGGCATCTGAAGCTTCTCGAAGACTGGCTCAGAAGCTATCGGCCCGAAGAGCTGTTTGACGAGAAAGGCGCTCCACGGGACTTCATCCGCGCGACGGCTCCACACGCCGCGCACCGGATGAGCGCCAATCCACACGCCAATGGTGGACTCCTGCGCCAGCCACTCATGCTGCCCGATGTCCATGATCACGCCGTAAAACTGGAAAAGCCGGGGGCAGTAAAGGCCGAATCCACGCGCGCAATGGGCAAGTTTCTGCGCGACGTGCTGAAACTGAACGCGGCCACAAACAACTTCCGCATTGTCGGTCCAGACGAAACAGCATCGAACCGGCTCCAGGATGTCTTCGAGGTGACGGACCGCGCTTGGATGGAAGCGATACTCCCCGAGGACGTTGCGCTCGGCCCTGAGGGCAGAGTCCTGGAGATTCTCTCCGAGCATACGTGTCAGGGATGGCTCGAAGGCTATGTCCTGACCGGCCGTCACGGCCTTTTCTCCTGCTACGAGGCCTTCATCCACATCGTCGATTCGATGTTCAACCAGCACGCAAAGTGGCTCGACGCCTGCCGCGATATTGCCTGGCGGCAGCCTGTAGCGTCACTGAACTACCTGTTGTCGAGCCACGTCTGGCACCAGGAGCACAATGGCTTCAGCCATCAGGATCCAGGCTTCATCGATGTCGCACTGAACAAGAAAGCCGATATTGTCCGCGTCTACTTGCCGCCCGACGCCAACACGCTGCTATGGGCCACGGACCATGTGCTGCGCACCTGGAACAGGATCAACATCATCGTGGCCGGAAAGCCGCCCTCATGGCAGTGGCTGACGGTGGATGAAGCCATTGCCCATGGCGAGGCAGGCATCGGCATATGGCAGTGGGCCTCGACCGGCAACGCCCAAGAGCCCGACCTGGTGATGGCTTGCGCCGGCGATGCGCCGACGCTCGAAACGCTGGCAGCCGTCCAGATCCTCAAGGAACACGCGCCACAACTGAAGATCAGGGTTGTCAATGTCATCGACCTGATGACGCTGCTGCCCAAGCAGGTCCATGCCCATGGGCTTTCGGACGAGGAATTTGACAACCTGTTCACGGCGGGCAAGCCCGTCATTTTCGCCTATCACGGCTATCCCACGACGATACATCGGCTGACCTATCGCCGCACCAATCACCCCAACATCCATGTGCGTGGCTACAATGAGGAAGGCACGACGACCACGCCTTTCGACATGACCGTGCTCAATGGCCTCGACAGGTTCCATCTGGTGCAACTGGCACTCAAATGGATTCCGGAACTCCAGGCCATAAGCGCCGGCCTGAACAAGCTGATGGACGAAAAGCTTGAACTGCACCGGACTTATATCCGCGAGCATGGTCAGGACATGCTTGAACTCCGCGAATGGTCGTGGCGACGATGAATAAAAACATAAACCGGCCTCATAATTTGACTGCCGCCTGCTGATATTTTGCCTCAGCAGGGCTCTCCAGGAAGCCATCTGCCGATCCTTTGATTGGGATCACGGAGAGCCAGCAAGGCCAAAAACGAAGCCGGCAGCTATTTGTTCCCCGTTCGTGAGGGCGGTCTCATGGCGAGATCTCCGAGCCAGCTCACCGGGACCGGAAACACG
>JBIOWL010000127.1:0-2061 GCA_044868645.1 Aestuariivirga sp. | reverse complement strand
ATCGGCTCGGGGCGTGATCTCGCGCAAGCCTGCCGCGATGCCTTTCCGAGGCCCGTGGCATTCGTTCTCTGGCTTTTCGCTGAGGTGGCGATCATCGCCACCGACATTGCCGAAGTCGTCGGCACGGCCATCGGCCTCAATTTGCTCTTCGGCATTCCGCTGGAACTCGGTGTTGTCATCACCGCACTCGATGTCTTTCTTATTCTCCTCCTGCAGCGGCTCGGCTTCCGCTGGATCGAGGCCTTCATCATAGCGCTGCTTGCCGTGATCTTCGCCTGTTTCGTGGTGCAGATCGCGCTTGCCGATCCGCAATGGGGTGGCGTCATCCGCGGCTTTGCGCCGACAACCGATGTGCTGGGCAATCCGGACATGCTCTATCTGGCGCTTGGCATCATCGGCGCCACCGTGATGCCGCATAATCTTTATCTCCATTCCGGCATCGTGCAGACCAGGGCCTATGGCGCGAGCGAGCTTGAAAAACGCAAAGCACTGACCTTCGCCACCATCGATTCCACCGCGGCGCTGATGTTCGCGCTTCTTATCAACGCTGCGCTTCTCATTCTTGCCGCCGCCACCTTCAACCGCGTGGGTCAGACGGGCGTTACTGATCTTGGCGAGGCGCACAGCATGCTGGCGCCGCTGGTGGGCTCGATGATCGCGCCGAAGCTTTTTGCCATCGCTCTTCTGTGCTGCGGCCTCAACTCCACGGTGACGGCAACGCTCGCCGGGCAGATCGTCATGGAAGGCTTTCTCGATATCAGGCTTCCGGCCTGGCTTCGCCGTCTCATCACCCGCATGGTGGCGATTGTGCCGGCGGCTCTTGTCACCATCTATTACGGTGCGGAAGGAACCGGGCTTCTTCTCATCCTGAGCCAGGTGATTCTCGCCTTCCAATTGCCCTTCGCCGTGGTGCCGCTGGTCATGTTCACGCGCAATCGCGCCATGCTCGGAAATTTCGTGGCTCCCCTCTGGCTCACGGCACTTTCCGCCGTTATCGCAGCAATCATCATTGCGCTCAACATCAAACTGTTGTGGGATATTGCAGCGGGCGCATTCTAGCCCGCCATCGCCACGGGAGGATTGAAGATGTCCACAACACCCATGCCGCGCTGGGCCATTGCCGTCAGCGTTCTTCTGCTATTGTGGGCGCTTATCGGCGTGTGGTCCTTCTACAATGAAGTGACACTTTCACCGGAGGCCGCAGCCGCGATGCCGCCGGAACAGCGCGCTATGTGGGATACGATGCCGGGATGGCTGTGGGCAGATTTTGCCATCGCGGTTTTCTCGGCGCTTGGCGGCGCCATTGCGCTCTTGATGAAGCGCGCCATTGCTGAACCGCTCTATCTTGTGAGCTTGATCGCCGTCGTCATTCAGTTTGGCTATGTTTTCCTGGTAATGCCGGTGCTTGAAACCATTGGCACTGCCGCCATTCCCTTCCCCGCCATCATCTTTGTGGTCGCGGTGCTGTCTTACTGGCTGGCGCGGAACTGGAAAGCCAAGGGTTGGATCGGGTAGTTCGCTGCGATCTTGCATAAACGCGCATAAATCCCTACAATTCCAGTATGATTTCGCAACGTGCCCGCTATGCTTTTAAGGCCGTAGTGGCCCTGGCCCGCGCCAAGCCCGGCGAGGGCCTCAGCATCCGCGAATTGTGTGAGCAGGAGAAGTTGCCACGCAAATTCATTGAACAGATTCTCTCGGCGCTCAGGGCCAATGGCTACATCTCCAGCAAGCGTGGCCGGGACGGCGGTTATGAGCTGTTGAAACCGGCTGATCTTATCCACGTCGGGCCATTGTTGCGTCTCATGGACGGCCCCATTGCGCCGCTGACGTGCCTCTCGCGCACGGCTTACAAGAGATGTGCGGATTGCCGCGATGAAGCCACATGCGAGCTGCGCCGGGCCTTTGATAGGCCCTATGCCGACTATCTGGCGGCGTTGGAAAACACCACTTTGGCACAACTGATCCAGCAGTCGGATGCCGCTATCGGGCGCTGAGCAGCCCTCGGCATAGAAACGCCTTTCGGCGTGATGGAACCTAGGACATCCCACAGCAGTTTTT
>JBIOWL010000126.1:0-3179 GCA_044868645.1 Aestuariivirga sp. | reverse complement strand
TCGGAACTGATCCGCGCCAGCGACGAACATGGCAAGCTCTCGGAAGATGAGCTGGTTACAACAGCCATACTGCTTCTCAACGCAGGACATGAAGCCACCGTTCATTCCCTCGGCAACGCCATCAAGGCGCTGCTCGATAATAACATCCGCAGTGGCCTCACAGCCGACCATGTGGAAGAAGCGCTGCGCTTTGATGCTCCGCTCCACATGTTCACGCGCTATGCACTTGAAGACCTTGAGTGGAACGGTCTCAAGCTGAAGAAAGGCGAGATTGTTGGCCTGATGCTGGGCGCGGCTAATCGTGATCCCGCCCGCTTCCCCGATCCGCACCGCTTTGATCCGTCACGCACCGACAAGTCCCATGTCAGCTTCGGGGCCGGCATTCACTTCTGCGTTGGCGCGCCGCTCGCACGCCTTGAAATGGAAGTGGCGCTGCAAACACTTTTTATGCGTTTGCCTAACTTGCGCCCAGCTTCTCGGCCCCAATACAAGGATGTCTACCACTTCCACGGCCTGGAGCAGCTTTCGATCCTCACAGGAAAGTAACGTTCCTGCAGCAAACACCTGGCTCAGGGTGTTTCCATGAAACGCCGAACTTTCATCGCCGCTCTTCCTGCGCTTGCCTTTGTCCCCGCTGCCCAAGCTGCGGCACCTGAGCTCCGCGCTGTCGTTGAGGGCCTCGATCATCCCTGGGGCATTGCCTTCCTGCCGGACGGCAATGCCCTTGTGACTGAACGGCCAGGCAATCTGCGGCACATCACCATGCCGGACGGCAAATTGTCAGAGCCGATCACTGGCCTGCCTGAACTGGATGTGGGGGGCCAAGGTGGATTGCTCGGCATCGCTATTGATCCTGACTTCGCCGGCAGCCGCCTCATCTATCTGTCATTCGCGGAACCACGCGAAGGCGGAAACTCCACATCCGTGTTCAAAGCTAGACTATCGGTGGACAACAGCGTACTCGAAGAAGGCAAGATCATTTTCCGCCAGAATGTGGCGGCAGACAGCGGCCATCACTTTGGCTCGCGCCTTGTTTTTGACCGCACAGGAAATCTTTTTGTGACAACGGGTGACCGCAATGTGCTGCGTGATCTGGTGCAAGACCCTTCAACCCACATCGGCAAGGTGATCCGCATCACCCGCGATGGCGCCCCTGCCCCTGGCAATCCTACACTGCCGGGCTGGGCGCCGGAAATCTGGTCCATGGGCCATCGCAACATTCAAGGTGCAACGCTCCATCCCGGAACAGGCGCGCTCTGGACTGCTGAACATGGCGCACGCGGCGGCGATGAAATCAACATGCCCGAAGCGGGCAAGAACTATGGCTGGCCCATCATCACCTATGGCCGCGATTATTCCGGCGCAAAGATTGGCGAGGGCACCGCCAAGGAAGGCATGGAGCAGCCGCTCTACTATTGGGACCCTTCCATCGCGCCGTCCGGCATGGCCTTCTACACAGGCGATCTCTATCCCACCTGGAAAGGCGATCTCTTTGTGGGCGCGCTCGCAGGCCAGCACGTTGCGCGCCTTACGCTCGACGGAAACAAGGTCGTTGCGGAACAGCGCCTTTTCGAAGGCCATGCCCGCTTCCGCGATGTGGTGCAGGGCCCGGATGGCAGGCTCTATCTGTTGACGGATAGCGCCGAACCCGAAGGAGCGCTGTTGGTGATTGGCAGCTAGCGCCGCCGCCGCAGCTCGCTCTTGAGCCTGTCAATTTCGGAAAGTAGATCCATCGCGAGCGCCACGCCTGATGGGTTAAGTGCAAAGTCGCGTTCAAGCCGCCGAGCAGTGCGCACCGTCCTGATCGTCACTTCGGCAAACTGCCGGCCGCCCTCCACAGGGCTGATCACGCCTTGCGCCACCATTTCGTCGATCCAGGTGATTTCCACCTGGCAGCGCTCGCAGAGTTCCTCAAGCGTCAAGGTGTGGCTCTCATCAAGAATGTCAATGTGGGGTTCCTTGCTCATGTTGAACCTTCCCATCCGGCGCGAGCATCAAACGGAATGTCGCGCGCCATGGCCTCATAGACAGCTCGCGCCTTCTCACTGTCGGCGCGGGGCCAGACGATGTTGAGCTTGACGACCAGATTACCCGGGTTTTCGCCAGGCAAGCCCTTACCCCTGGCATGAAGCTCACGCCCGTCTGCTGAAT
This sequence comes from Aestuariivirga sp., assembly GCA_044868645.1. GTDB lineage: Bacteria > Pseudomonadota > Alphaproteobacteria > Rhizobiales > Aestuariivirgaceae > Aestuariivirga. The sequence goes on along the minus strand of JBIOWL010000126.1, from coordinate 1,028 downwards.
TGGGTGGAATTTGCAACATGATTGGGCCTTCCGGCGTTGGTACGCGAACTGAAGCTCCAAGTGCCGCCTCCCAGGGTGCCACAGGCAGGTCGATAGAAAGATCGCGCCCCTCCACTCGGAAGACCGGGTCGGGCGCAAACGCCACTTCCAGATAAAGATCACCCGCCTCGCCACCGTCGAAACCGGGGCCGCCCTGACCTTTGAGCCGGATGATCTTGCCCTCAATGATGCCCTTTGGAATCTTCACCTGCAGCACCTTGTCACGCATGGTTACATCGCCTGCCGATGTCAATTCCGGCACACGCAATGTGATCTGCCGCGTCGCTCCCTGAAAACTGTCGCGGAGATCAACTATGATCCGCGCATGGCTGTCGTCGCCGCGCAGACGAATGCTTTCCGCTCTCTGCCGTTGCCGGGGCCGCGCCCTGCTTCTGCCGAACAGCTCTTCAAAGAAATCGCTGAAATCCTGCGCGCTTGCCCGTGTTGTGCCGGCCGACTGCCGGAAATGATGGCTGTCCTGCCAGTCAGGTGGCGGGCGGAATTCCTGGCCCGGCGCCAAACTGCTCCCCAGATCGTCATAGGCCTTGCGCTTCTCCGGATCGGAAAGAACTTCATTGGCCTCGCTGATTTCCTTGAACTTGGCCTCTGCGCCCGCTTCCTTGTTGATGTCTGGATGATATTTCCGCGCCAGTTGCCGGAATGCCTTCCTGATGTCATCCGCTGTGGCGGTTTTCGCGACATCCAGTGATTTATAATAGTCCTTAAATTCCATGGCTCAGCCTACCGCTTCCAGTGGATTTCCGGCAAGGCAGGCACGGAGCGACGGGTCGCTAACCCGCCATGGCCTGACGCTTGCCGCCTTTTGAATGCCGGTGAAGCGGCTAAAACCATGGGTGAGCAATTCTCAACCAAGGCCCTTCCCGATGCCCGAAGCCGAACAGACCCATGCCCCAACCGGCCGCCGTGGCCGCGGCGGAGCCGATGCCCGCAGAGCCGCGCGCACCTCAACCACCATCACGCAGGCAGGC
>JBIOWL010000125.1:0-6191 GCA_044868645.1 Aestuariivirga sp. | reverse complement strand
GCCCTGTTCTGAAATGATGCGATGGCAGAAGTCGCCGAACAGCTCGAGCTCGATTGCCAAGGCCCGCTCGGCGGCTTGCGCGATTTTCTGTTCGAGGCTTTGAAGCTCTTCCGTTGAAAAGCGCATGGCCCCGGCCATGGTCTGGCGATGATGGAACCGCACCGTGCCATCCGCCTTCTGCATATCCTCGGCCTGGGCTGCAGGCACTTCGATGTAATAGCCGAGAATATTGTTGTGCCTGATCTTGAGCGCCTTGATGCCCGTATGTGAAACATAATGCGCCTGCAGGCCTGCAATCACGCCACGCGTTTCGTCCCGCAAACGCCGCGCCTCATCAAGGCCTTCATGAAAGCCCCTGGCAATGAAGCCGCCATCGCGGGCAAGATGCGGCAACTCTTCAGCCAGTGCCCGCACCAGCTCATGGGCAAGCGCCAGCGGCAATGCGCTCACTTCTGCAACCGCTTGCCCGGCGAGCATCGGCTTTTCCGCCGCGCGCAGTCCATTGGCAATTGAATGTGCCGTGATGATGCCATCGGCGATGGATTTGAGATCGCGCGGTCCCCCGCGCCGCGCCGTGATCCGCGCCAGCGCTCGTTCAAGATCGGGAAGGCTGCGCAGGCTTCCGCGCAAGGTGTCGCAAAGGGCTTCATTCTCGTGAAAGAAGCTGACGCCATCCAGCCGCGCGGCAATCTCCCGCACATTGGCAAGCGGGCGTGAAATGAGAGCAAAGAGGCGGCGCGCCCCCGCCGACGTCACCGTGCGGTCGATGGTGGCAAGCAGGCTGCCATCGCGATGACCCTGCAGGGTGCGGGTAAGTTCAAGATTGTTGCGCGTCGCCGCATCGATGAGAAGGCCATGCTCCGATGCCTCCAGCCGCGGTTCGCGCAGGTAAGGCATCTGCCCCACCTGCGTCAGGCTGATATAGTCGAGCAATGTTCCAAGCGCTGAGATTTCCGCCTTGCCGAATGTGCCGAAACCTTCAAGCGAAGCCACGTTGAAATGGCTCTTGAGCCGGTGCTCCGCTGCAAGGCTGTCGAAGCGGCTTGCGGGCAATGGCGAAAGGCTTGCGCCACTGGCAGAAAGCGCGCGCTGCAAATTCGCGTCACTGAGCAGGGTATCGGGAACGATCACTTCTGATGGCTGCAGCCGCGCAAGGTCAGTGGAAAGCCTCGCAGCCTCCGTAGGCATTACTGCAAATTCACCTGTAGAGATATCGGCGAAAGCCAGCGCCATGGCTCCATGCCCCTTGAGCACTGACAGGCAAGCCAGATAGTTGCTCGCCCGCGTATCGAGCAGTGTTTCTTCGGTGAGCGTTCCCGGCGTGATGAGCCGCACTACATCGCGCTTCACCACCGCCTTCGAACCGCGCCGCTTTGCTTCCGCCGGGTCTTCCAGCTGTTCGCAGATGGCGACCTTGTGTCCCTGGCGGATCAGTTTCTGCAGATAGTGGTCAACCGCATGGACGGGAACGCCGCACATGGGGATATCCTCGCCCAGATGCTTGCCCCGCTTGGTGAGAGCAATGGCAAGTGCTGCCGAGGCCTTTTCCGCATCGGCAAAGAACAGCTCGTAAAAATCGCCCATGCGGTAAAAGAGCAGCACATCGGGATGCTTCGCCTTGACCGCAAAATATTGCGCCATCATCGGCGTCATCTTGGCCTCGGCGGAAACCATGGGCTGGGCGGGAGCATCCATGGCCGGTGATCTAGAGCAAATCCTGCCAAAGTGGAAACCGGTTTGGCGATAAGGATTTGCTCCAACATACTGGCTGGCGCGGTTCCTTTTCGCCCGGATGATTCCATCCGGGCGGGAAGCGCGCTAGCAGAAAATGGCCTGCTGTTGTCAGCCGTCTTTCAATTGCGGGCTTCTTCGGGCAAAAGAGGCGAAAACAACAACTTGTACCAGGAAACGTGATGTCAGACGCGCCCCGCAAAGCCCCCCGCCGCTCCAGCGTGACCGATGAGGAGGCGCTCCAGTTCCACCAGAGGGGAAAGCCAGGCAAGCTCGAAATCACTCCCACCAAGCCTATGGCCACCCAGCGCGATCTGTCGCTGGCCTACAGCCCTGGCGTGGCTGTCCCTGTAAAGCGCATCGCCGAGAACCCTGACCTTGCCTATGACTACACCGCCAAGGGCAACATGGTGGCCGTGATTTCCAACGGCACGGCGATTCTGGGTCTCGGCGATCTGGGCGCGCTCGCCTCCAAACCCGTCATGGAAGGCAAGGCCGTGCTCTTCAAGCGCTTTGCCGATGTCGATGCGATCGACCTTGAGATCGACACCAAGGATGTCGATGCCTTCATCGCCGCTGTGCGCTATCTCGGTCCCTCTTTCGGCGGCATTAATCTGGAAGACATCAAGGCGCCGGACTGCTTTGTGATAGAGCAGCGTCTGCGCGAGCTCATGGACATTCCTGTCTTCCATGACGACCAGCACGGCACGGCGATCATCGCTACGGCAGCACTCATCAACGCTCTGCAAATCACCGGCCGCTCACTCAAAACCATCCGCATGGTCTGCAATGGCGCCGGCGCCTCGGCCATTGCCTGCATCGAGCTGATGAAATCACTCGGTGTTCCAAACCAGAACGTTATCCTCTGCGATTCAAAAGGCGTCATCTACAAGGGCCGCAGCGACGGCATGAACCAGTGGAAGTCTGCCCATGCGGTTGAAACCAAGGCGCGTTCCTTGATCGACGCCATTGCGGGCGCCGACGTGTTTCTCGGCCTCTCGGCGGCAGGTGCCCTGACACCGGACATGGTTACTAAGATGGCCAAGAACCCCATCATCTTTGCCCTGGCCAATCCCGATCCTGAAATCCTGCCAGAGGAAGTGGCGACGGTGCGGAACGATGCCATCATGGCAACAGGCCGCTCCGATTATCCGAACCAGGTCAACAATGTGCTGGGCTTTCCCTACATCTTCCGCGGCGCTCTTGATGTGCGGGCCCGCACCATTAATGATGAGATGAAGCTCGCCGCCGCCAATGCGCTTGCCGAGCTCGCCCGTGAGGATGTGCCCGACGAGGTGGCTGCCGCCTATCATGGCTCGCGCCTCACATTTGGCCGGGAATATCTCATTCCGGTGCCTTTTGATCCGCGCTTGATCTCCCGCATTCCAGTCGCAGTGGCGAAAGCCGCCATGGATTCAGGTGTAGCCCGTCATCACATCGCCGATCTGGAAGGCTATGCGCAGAAATTGTCGGCGCGGCTCGATCCTTTGGCGGGGACGCTGCAGACCGTCTTCAATCAAGTGCGCGCCAACCCCAAGCGTGTCGTCTTCGCCGAAGGCGAGGAAGACCGCATGATCAGAGCCGCCAATGCTTTCGCTGCAGCTGGCCTCGGCCGTGCCATCCTCATCGGCCGCGATGCCGTCATCGAAGAAACGCTCAAGGCTTCCGGCCTCGAACTCAACGAGAATGTCGAAGTCACTAACGCCCGCATCAGCGAGCGCAACACCGACTATGCCAACCATCTTTATCAACGCCTGCAGCGCGAGGGCTTCCTCTTCCGTGATTGCGTGCGCATGGCAAACCAGGACCGCAACGTTTTCGGAGCTTGCATGGTAGCCATGGGCGATGCCGACGCCATGGTGACAGGCCTCACCCGCAACTTCTCCGTGGCGCTCGACAATGTACGCCGCGCCGTCGTGGAACTTCCGGGCCGCACGGTCATCGGCGTCTCCATGGCGCTGGTCGGCGGCCGTACGGTCTTCATTGCCGATACCTCGATCCACGAATTGCCAAACTCGGAGGAACTGGCCTCCATCGCGGTGGAAGCTGCAGGCGTGGCGCGCCGTTTCGGCTATGAACCGCGCGTTGCCTTCCTCTCCTATTCCACCTTCGGCTATCCCAAGGGCGAGCGCGCCGAATATGTGAGGAAGGCTGTTGAAGTGCTGGAAAGCCGCAATGTGGATTTTGAGTTCGATGGTGAGATGTCGGCGGATGTGGCGCTCTCCAAGGAGGCCATGGCGCTCTATCCCTTCTGCAGGCTTTCAGGCCCGGCCAATGTGCTGGTGATGCCTGCCGCCCATTCTGCTTCGATCTCCACTAAGATGCTGCAGCAATTAGGTGGCGTCGCCGTGGTCGGGCCGGTGCTTACAGGCCTGTCCAAACCGGTTCAGATCGCCTCGATGTAAGCCACCACCAATGACATTCTCAACCTCGCGGCGATTGCCGCCTTCTGAGGCTTGAACCGGCGCGCCGTAATGGGCGAAGTATTTCGGGTTGATACGAGATACGGGAAGCAGGATCAGCACATCCGTGGTGTTGAACTGCCAGTCGATCACCGCGCCATCGCCCACATAGGAACCGATCCTGAGATATCCCTTGATGAGTGTCGGAAGCCTGCGCAGCACGGCGCGTTGATTGATCTCTTCAATCGGCCGGCGCGCCATTGGCACATGACGGTGAGAAAGCGCCCTGACGCGCCATTCTTCCGGAGCCCGCGCATGATGTGCAAGAAAGCTCAGCTCATCGGCAAGCAAGTGAGGTTCCGTGCCGGGCAGGCTGGCACATCCCATCATGGCGGTAAGGCCATGTTCCCGCACATAATCCCAGATGCCCTGCCACAGAAGTTCGGCAACCGCCGTGCCGCGATAGTCCCTGGCCACGCATGATCGGCCCACTTCGAGAAGCCGCAAGTCCTCGTGTCGGTCAAGCAGCGGCCCCAAGTCATACTCGGATTGCGAATAGAACCCGCCATTTGCCAGCGCCACCTCATGGCGGAGCAGCCTGTAGGTGCCGATCAGCTTTCCGTCACGGAGGTCGGCATCGCTATCTGGGCTTTCGTCGATGACCAGCAGGTGATCGCAGATGGCATCGAAGCGGTCGCAATCAAGTCCTGAGGCTCGCGTGAAGAGATCGGGCTTCGCGCCGAGTTCCTCATAGAAAATCTGGTAACGCAAACGCTGCGCCGCCAGCACGTCTCTCTCGTTTGCTGCCAGCCTGAGTTTCAAGCGCTGATTTGCTCCGCCTGCCATGCAGTCATGTTTAACCGATGACAGGCAATTGCAACAGCAGTGTTACGAGAACCTAGGCAGTCAGGCGGCCCAGCGGCGGGTGATGCCACCCAGAATTTCCATGAGATCATGCTGGTCGAAGGGCTTGGCCAAGTGCCCGTCCATGCCCGAGGCAAGGCATTTTGCCTTGTCTTCCGGTGCCGTGTTGGCGGTCGAGGCGATCACCGGAGTGCGCGGCCAGTTCCTTTCCGCCTCAAGTTCGCGCAGCTTGCGCGCCGTTTCGTATCCATCAAGGCCCGGCATTTCCACATCAAGCAGCACGCAGTCGAAAGTCTCGCCACGCTCGAAAAGACTGATCATGCCGACGCCCGACATGGCGGTCTCGACATCATGGCCACTGCGGGCAAGCAGCGTACGGGCAAGCAGCAGATTGACCGGCGTATCGTCGACCAGAAGGACACGAAGCTTGGGCGCATGGCTCTGGCCCGGATTGAGGGCGCGGAGATCTTCCACCGAAGCTGCAACCACGTTTCGGTCGTTTTGGGTGAGGCGTGCAACGAGGCTCGAGAAGCGCAGTGGCTTCACCAGATAGCCGGTATTGGGCATGCCGAGAATATCGCCCATGGCCCGGCGTTCTTCCGGAGCAAGCAGGACCCAGAGCGGCAACTGCTGAAGCTTACGGCCTTCGCGGCGCGTGGCTGCCAGTGCCCGGCTTGAATTTGAATCTGCAACAAGGCCGGAGAGGAAGGCCGCACGGCTTGAAACCGTTTCGGCTGTCACTTTCTCGACGGTGGCGCCGAGCGAGATCAGTTGATAACACAGATGCTGGCTGACAATGCCTTCCTCTGCGGCAATGCCGTAATGGCGCCCGGCCAGGGGTTTTGCAGTTTCTTCGCCGGGCTGTTTCAGAACGTCGGCAAAGACGGCGGTGAACCGCGTGCCCTCTCCCCGCATGCTTTCAACTTCAAGGCGCCCGCCCATGGACTGTACCAGCCCCTTGCTGATGGCAAGGCCGAGTCCCGTGCCGCCGAAGCGCCGCGATGTCTGCTCATTGGCCTGTGTGTAATCGTCGAACACGCGGGAAAGCTCCTCCGGCGTCATGCCGATGCCGCTGTCGCGGATGGCGATCGCCAGATCCTTATCGCCTTGCCTGCTTGCCACGATTTCAACGCCGCCCTTTTCGGTGAATTTGATGGCATTGCCGACGAGATTGAACAGGATTTGCCTGAGCTT
>JBIOWL010000124.1:0-3257 GCA_044868645.1 Aestuariivirga sp. | reverse complement strand
ACGCGGCGATAGAGGTCGTTGAGATCGGATGTCGCAAAGCGGCCGCCATCCAGCGGAACAAGCGGACGCAGTTCCGGTGGGATCACCGGAACGACCGTCAAGATCATCCATTCCGGGCGGTTGCCGGACTCGAGGAAATTCTCAACCAGCTTCAAGCGCTTAGCAAGTTTCTTCGGCTTCAAATCGCCGGTCGCCACGCGGAGCTCCTCGCGCAGCTGCTCCTTGAGCTGCTCGAGGTTGATCGCCATCAACATATCCCGGATGGCTTCGGCGCCGATGCCAACCGTGAAGCTGTCATCGCCATAATCTTCCTGCGCCTTCATGCACTCGCTCTCGCTCAGCAACTGATACTGCTTGAGCGGCGTGAGGCCCGGCTCCAGAACGATGTAGTTTTCGAAATAGAGCACGCGCTCGATGTCCTTGAGCGTCATGTCGAGCAGCGTTGCGATGCGGCTCGGCACCGACTTCAGGAACCAGATATGGGCAACCGGCGCCGCAAGCTCGATATGGCCCATGCGCTCGCGCCGGACCTTGGAGAGCGTCACTTCCACGCCGCACTTTTCGCAGATGATGCCCTTGTATTTCATCCGCTTGTATTTGCCGCACAGGCACTCATAGTCCTTGGTAGGACCAAAGATGCGCGCGCAGAACAGGCCGTCACGTTCCGGCTTGAACGTGCGGTAGTTGATGGTTTCCGGCTTCTTGATTTCGCCGAAGGACCACGACAGGATCTTCTCCGGGCTCGCAATCGAGATGCGGATTTGATCGAAGACTTGGGCCGGGGCGACCGGGTTGAAGACGTTCATGACCTCTTGGTTCATGTGTCTCTTTCTCCTCTTGTGGCGGCGGTTGCCGCCTGAATGCAGAAATTGTTCGTCAGTAACGGATAACGCTTATTCGGCGGCTTGGGCGCCTGAGCCCTCTCCACCTGCTTGCGAGTTCTGGAGTTCGACGTTGAGGCCAAGCGACCTCATCTCCTTCACCAGCACGTTGAAGCTTTCCGGAATGCCCGTCTCGAAGGCATCGTCGCCGCGCACAATGGCCTCGTAAACCTTCGTGCGGCCTGCGACGTCATCGGATTTCACGGTCAGGATTTCCTGCAGCGTGTAAGCCGCGCCATAGGCTTCCAGCGCCCAGACTTCCATTTCACCGAAGCGTTGGCCGCCGAACTGTGCCTTGCCGCCCAGCGGCTGCTGGGTGACGAGCGAGTACGGGCCGATAGACCGGGCATGGATCTTGTCGTCCACAAGGTGGTGCAGCTTCAGCATGTAGATGTAGCCCACCGTCACCTGGCGGTCGAACTTCTCGCCGGTCTTGCCGTCGTAGAGATCGATCTGGCCAGAACCCTGCAGACCGGCATCGGCCAGCATCTTGGCGATGTCTTCCTCGCGCGCGCCGTCAAACACCGGCGTTGCAATCGGAACGCCACGCTTCAGGCCTTCGGCGTATTCAACAATCTGACCATCATCTAGCGCCTCAAGTTCGGCATTCTTGCCATAAATATCTGACAAGCCATCACGCACGAGCTTCGGCTTCTGAGTTTCCTTGTAGGCCTCCAGCATCTGGCCGATCTTTTTACCCAAGCCGGCGCAAGCCCAGCCCAGATGCGTCTCAAGGATCTGCCCGACATTCATGCGCGAAGGCACGCCCAGCGGGTTCAGCACGATGTCAACCGGCGTGCCGTCGGCGAGATACGGCATGTCTTCCTGCGGCACGATGCGCGAAACCACGCCCTTGTTGCCATGGCGTCCGGCCATCTTGTCGCCCGGTTGGATCTTGCGCTTCACAGCCACGAAGACCTTGACCATCTTCATGACGCCCGGCGGCAGTTCATCGCCGCGCTGCAGCTTCTCGACCTTGTCCATGAAGCGGGTTTCGAGACCCTTCTTGGACTCGTCATACTGCACCTTCATGGCCTCAAGCTCGGCCATGGCCTTGTCATTGGCGAGCGCGATGTTCCACCACTGCGAGCGCGGAATGTCATCAAGCTGCGAGGCACTGATCTTGCCATCAAGCTTGTGGCCGCGCGGGCCGGAGGTCGCCACCTTGCCGGAAAGGAAGTCCTTCAGGCGGCCATAGGAGTTGCGGTCGAGGATCGCCAACTCGTCGTCACGGTCCTTGGCGAGACGCTCGATTTCTTCACGCTCAATCGCCTGGGCGCGTTCGTCCTTGTCCACGCCATGGCGGTTGAACACGCGGACTTCCACGACCGTTCCCGATACTCCGGGCGGCAGACGCAGCGACGTATCGCGCACGTCGGAGGCCTTTTCACCGAAGATGGCACGCAGAAGTTTTTCTTCCGGCGTCATCGGGCTTTCGCCCTTCGGCGTGATCTTGCCGCAGAGAATATCGCCCGGCTTCACTTCAGCGCCGATGTAAACAATGCCGGCCTCGTCGAGGTTGCGCAGCGATTCTTCACCGACGTTCGGAATGTCGCGGGTAATTTCCTCAGGGCCGAGCTTTGTGTCGCGCGCCATCACATCGAATTCCTCGATGTGGATAGAGGTGAACACGTCGTCCTTCACGATACGCTCGGAGAGCAGGATCGAATCTTCGAAGTTGTAGCCATTCCAAGGCATGAAGGCGACGAGCACGTTCTGCCCAAGCGCCAGATCACCGAGCTCCGTTGACGGACCATCGGCAATGATGTCACCAGAGGAAATAGCATCGCCCACGCGCACCAGCGGACGCTGGTTGATGCAGGTTGACTGGTTGGAACGCTGGAACTTGGCGAGCGTGTAGATATCAACGCCAGGCTTTGTCGGATCGGTTTCTTCCGTGGCGCGGATCACGATGCGCTTGGCGTCGACCTGGTCCACGATGCCTGTGCGGCGCGCCGTGATGGCAGCACCCGAGTCACGCGCAACAACAGCTTCCATGCCCGTGCCGACGAGCGGCGCGGAAGAGCGCACAAGCGGCACAGCTTGGCGCTGCATGTTGGAACCCATGAGGGCGCGGTTGGCGTCGTCATTCTCAAGGAACGGGATCAACGCCGCGGCCACCGAAACAATCTGCTTCGGCGACACATCGGCATAGTCCACCTTTTCAGAAGGAACCTGCAGCACGTCACCCTGCTTACGCACCAGCACCAATTCGTCGGCAAACTTGCCTTCCTTGGTGAGAGCAACATTAGCCTGAGCGATGTGGTACTTAGCCTCTTCGATGGCCGAGAGATATTTCACCTCATTGGTCACCTTGCCGCCCGTCACCTTGCGGTAAGGCGTTTCAATGAAGCCATACTTGTTGACGCGCGCATA
>JBIOWL010000123.1:0-2743 GCA_044868645.1 Aestuariivirga sp. | reverse complement strand
TACGCAAATGAAGAAGCTGGGCATGGGCGCTCTGCTTGGCGTCGGCCAAGGTTCACCCCATGCACCCCGCATCGTTGTCATGCGCTGGGATGGTGGCAAGAAGGGCGAAAAGCCGGTGGCATTCATCGGAAAGGGTGTGACCTTCGATACAGGTGGACTTTCTATCAAGCCGGCTGCGGGCATGGAGGACATGAAAGGCGATATGGGTGGTGCTGCCTGTGTCACTGGGCTGATGCTTGCGCTGGCGAAGCGCAAAGCCAAGGTCAATGCCATCGGCGCCATAGGCCTTGTGGAGAATGCCGTTGACGGAAATGCGCAACGCCCCGGCGATATTGTCAAATCCATGTCTGGCCAGACCATCGCCGTGCTCAATACGGATGCTGAAGGCAGGCTCGTGCTGGCGGATGTGCTCTGGTACATCCAGGATCGCTTCAAACCCAAGTTCATGATCAATCTCGCGACATTGACGGGGGCCATATTGGTGGCCCTCGGCAAGGAACATGCGGGGCTTTTTTCCAACAACGATGAACTTGCGGGCCGTCTGGCCGATGCCGGATTTGCGACCGGTGAAAAAGTGTGGCGCATGCCGCTGGCGCCTGAATATGACAAGCTGATCGACCATGACGTCGCGGACATGAAGAACATTGGCAACAGGTTCGCCGGCTCAATTGTGGCCGCGCAGTTCCTGCAGCGCTTCGTCAATGGGGTACCGTGGGCCCATCTCGATATAGCCGGAACCGCGATGGATTCTGTCAAGTCGCCGATCAACCAAGGCTGGGCCTCGGGCTGGGGCGTACGCCTGCTCAACCACCTTGTCGCGCAGCACTATGAATCCTGATGCCGGAACTCTGGTTCTATCATCTCGAACGCGAAAACGCCTTCACACTGTTGCCTCAACTCCTGCGGCGCGGATTGGAGCGAGGCCTGCGTCTCTGCGTCGAGACAACAACCCTTGAACTCGCCAGGCACTGGTCCAATCATTTGTGGGCGCATGAAGACACCGGCTTTCTGCCGCACGGGCTGGAGGGCGACAAGCACAGTACCGGCCAGCCCATTATGCTGACGGACGGGAATGCCAATCCGAACAGCTCGACGTTCCGATTCTTTGTCGATGGCGCGGTTCCTTCAGCGAGTTGGCTGAAAAACGAAGCTGCCATCGCGCGGGCGAGCGTCCTGTTTGAAGCAAGCGATGAGCATTCAATTCAGGCAGCACGCAGCTTGTGGAAAGCGGCCCGCGCGGCCGGACTTACCGTCCGCTATCAGCGGCAGGATGACAGCGGTGCATGGCGCGAAGTTACTGCTTCAGGCACGTGAATGGTCAGGCGGGGCTGTCCACAGGACGGCGAGGCCGATGATGGTTGAAAGTACCGATGCCACCATGACGCCTGCCCTGACATCATTCAAGGCTTCAGCGCTGGCAAAGGCCAGCGAACCAATGAACAAGCTCATGGTGAAGCCAATTCCGGCCAGGCAGCCCACACCGATCATGTGACGCCACTTGGTATCTTCCGGCAGATTGGCCAGACCTGATGCAACAAGCGCGCCAACAGTCAGGAGAATGCCGAGGGGTTTGCCGATGACAAGACCAGCAATGATCCCCAGCGAGATGTCACGCCCCAGGCTTTCCAGTGACATGCCTGCGAGCGGCAGCCCGGCATTTGCGAAAGCAAAGAGGGGCAGGATCAGGAACTTCACGTAAGGATGGAGCCACTCCTCAAGTTCATGGACAGGCGAACTGCCATCGGACCTGTTCAATGGGATGACAAGTCCTAGCGCAACACCCGCCAATGTGGCGTGAACGCCAGAGTTCAGCACGAAGCTCCAAAGCACTAGGCCAATCAGGAGATAGGGACCGATGCGCGTATAGCCGAGGCGGTTCATGGCAAGGAGAACCAAAAGGCAAGCCGACGCACCAGCAAGGGATAGCAATGACAGGCCGCCGGCAAAGAAAAGAGCAATGATGATGATCGCGGCCAGATCGTCGATGGCGGCAAGGGCGAGGAGGAAGACCTTGAGCGCCAGAGGCACACGATTGCCCACGAGCGCCAAGGCACCCAAGGCGAAGGCAATGTCGGTCGCAGATGGTATTGCCCAGCCGGATATGGCTTCGGCGTTGCCTCGGGTGAAGAGCCACTACATCAGCGCAGGAGCAACAACGCCACCGACAGCGGCCGCGCCTGGAAGCAAGATTTGCGACAGACTCGCAAGATTGCCTTCGACGCACTCCCGCTTGATTTCGAGGCCAACCAGAAAAAAGAAGACAGCCATCAAGCCATCGTTGATGAAGTGGTGCAGCGACTTGTCAAGCGCGAGGGGGCCTATACCAATGCGGACATGCTGTTCGAGAAAGGCAAAGTAGCTGCCGGAGAATCCGGCGTTTACAAGCAACATTGCCGCGATAGCGGCAAGCACGAGCAATAGCCCGCCAGTGGCCTCATGTTCAATGAACGTGTTGAGACCGAAATCCTTCTGTTCTCTCTCGTTCATGGCGCCCTAGAACGTCGCCGCGTTCAGCAAGAAGTGCGCGGCGATCGAAACCGCGTAGCCGAGCGCGATAGCCCAACTCCATTTCAAGTGGGTTGAGAACGTATATTTTTCGCGGGCAAGTCCCATCAAGGCAACGCCTGCGGCGGAGCCAATGGACAGCAGACTGCCGCCCACGCCCGCCGTCAATGTTACCAGGAGCCATTGGCCATGGCTCATCTGCGGGTCCATGGTGAGGACCGCAAACATGATCGGGATG
>JBIOWL010000122.1:0-4577 GCA_044868645.1 Aestuariivirga sp. | reverse complement strand
TTTTCAGCACAAAGGGCAGGGTGAGAAGCGCACCGAAGGCCATGCGGCCCCAAACGATCTGCAACACCGGCATGCCCTGCTGGCCCAGGAACTTCGCCGCCACGTCGAGATAGGGTAGCACCGCCATGGCGGCGAGCATGAGCCCGATGCCCTTCAATGTAGATGGTGTTGCGCTCACTCTTTGATCCGCGAGTTGTCCGGGTCCCAGATACTGTCGGGAATGATGCGGGCCTTGCGCGTTTCGGTGAACACCATGACATCGAATTCCGTGCCGCTGGCCGTCAGGTCCGGCGGCACATAGGCAAAGGCCAGCGACTTGTTCACGGCATGGCCGAAGGCGCCCGAGGTAGTGATGCCGACAAGCTTGCCCGCATGATAGACAGGTTCATTACCCACGCAGTCGCTGTCGGTGTTTGCGACCTCCATGGTGACCAGCTTCATGCGCTCGCCCTTCTGCTTGCGGGAGAGCGAGGCGGCCTTGCCGGTGAAATCCTCTTTGCCGAGCCGGATGAAGCGCTCCATGGAACCCTCGAACATGTCGATCTCATTCGTCAGTTCCGAGCCCCAGCCGCGATAGGATTTCTCCATGCGCAGCGAGTTCATGGCATAGGTGCCAAAGAGCTTGATGTCATGCGGTTCACCCGTCTTCATCAGCGCATCGAAAACCTTCTGCATTCCGACACGCGGTACATGCAATTCCCAGCCCAGCTCGCCAACATAAGTGACGCGTAAGAGACGCACGCCTTGAACGCCTGCAACCTCGGCAACACGCCCCGTGAGCCAGCGGCCTTGGTCACCGGAATAGACTGCAGAGAGCACATCGCGGGATTTTGGCCCCGCCAGCACCAGCACGCCATAATCATCGGTGATGTCGGTGATGGTGATGTTCTCGCCCGCCTTCTTGCGCCATGACAATTGGTCCATGTCGTAAAGCTGCGCCGCGGCAGCGGAGAGCACGTAGAAATGATCGGCGACCAGTCTCGTGATGGTCAGCTCGCTTTCGATGAAGCCATTCTCGTTGAGAAGATGCGTCAGGATGATCCCACCATCCTTCCCCGGGAGTTTGTTGGCACAGATGCGGTTGAGGAATGCGTGAGCATCCTTTCCCTTCACATCGAACTTGGCGAAGGTTGAAAGATCCATGAGGCCTACGCGTTCGCGCACGGCAAGAGCCTCGGCGCGCACTGCCTCAAAGGCGTTGTTGCGGCGGAAGGAAAATGTCTCGCCCTTTCCGCTCGGGTCATACCAGCGGGCGCGCTCCCAGCCGAAGATCTGCGAAAACTGCGCGCCGTGCTTTGCCAGCGTGTCATGCAGCGCCGATTTGCGGAGATTCCGGCCTACCGCATGCTGCTCTGCGGGTTTGTAGCAGTAATACATGTGGTGATAGTCGGCGACGGAGACTTCCGCCGTGTAATCTTTCGTCGCCCAGGGACCGAAGCGGCGCGGATCGAATTCGCGCATGTTGATTTCGGCCTGGCCATGCACCATCCATTGCGCCAGATATTTTCCCGCACCGCCACCCTGGCAGATGCCGATGGAAGCGCCGCAATGCATCCAGTAACCGTGGGGACCATGGGCCGGGCCTGAGAGATAAACGCCGTCCGGCGTATGGGTAATGGCGCCCGAAATGATCGACTTGATACCGGTATTGCCAAAGAGCGGCAGGCGCTCCGTTGCCTTCTCCAGCCAGGGCATGATGCGGTCGAGCTCGTTGGGCTCAAGCTCGCTTTCATAGTCCCAGCGTGGCGGATTGCCGTCCCAGCAGGTGTGGGCGGTTGCCGTCTCATAAGGTCCCACAAGCACGCCATTGGTCTCCTCGCGCAAATAGGCGTGGGAGTAGGGATCGCGCACCACCGGCAGTTCCAGCTTGAGATCGATGAGTTCCTGCAAGGGTTCGGTGATCACATATTGATGCAGCATATTGGCGATGGGCGCGATGTGCCCGGTCCATCCCGCCACCACATCGCAATAGGAACCTGCTGAGTTTACAACGTGTTCGCAATCGATGTTGCCCTGTTCGGTGAAGACCCGCCATTGGCCGTTGGGCAAATGCTTGATGTCGGTGACGCGGCAGCGCCGATAAATGGTGGCGCCAAGCTGGCGCGCGCCGGCCGCCATGGCGTTGGTCACATCGGCAGGCGCCACATGCCCGTCACTCACCGTGCGGAAAGCGGCCTTGATGCCGAAGGTTTCGAGGAAGGGATGATACTGCTTGATCTCGTTGGGGCCGATGATCTCGCCCTCGTAACCGGCAAGCCGCGAGATGCCATAGACATATTTCAGCCAGTTCACCTCTTCATCGGTGGTGGCAAGGCGAAGCCCGCCGCATTGATGCCACGACACGGCCTGGCCCGTGAGCTTCTCCAGCTTGGGATAGAGCTCGGTGCCATACATGTGCACCTTGGTCATGTTGAGCGAGCCGTTGAAATGCGGGCACTGGCCCGCCGCGTGCCAGGTGGAGCCGGAAGTGAGCTCACCCTTCTCGATGGGAACGATGTCGGTCCAGCCTTCGAGGGCAAGGTGATAGAGCAGGCCCACACCCATGATGCCGCCACCGACAATCACGACACGGGCATGGGATTTCATGGGGAGACTCCGGAGGGAAGTTTTTCTGATATTCGCTTGGGCATGCACTTTCCTCAAGGTGCAATTCGGGAGGGGCTGGTGAGCCAGCTTGACCTGTAAGTAGACCCGTTCAGGCCGCGTTCAGAAGGAAATCAGCAAGATGGCTGGTCCAATGGGAGGTCAGCCATGAGGAAAATTGCACTTCTGATTGCCATGTTTTTGCACGCGCCGCAGGCCGCCCTGGCCACCAGCGGACCGGGATGCCTGATCGTCGTCAATGTCGAGTCATGGGATGTTCTCAATATGCGGGCCCGTCCTTCTGCGTCCTCGCGCATCGTGGACCAACTTGAACCCGGCAACCACGGCATCATCCATCTGGACCGCGCCTGCGCACCGCGATCGCTGCCTTGGCCGCAGCGCTGGTGCAAGGTCAGCCACTACAACGGCGATGATGTCACCCGCGGCTATGTGAAGGCGCGCTTCGTGCGCGACAGCGATTGCCCTTAGCGCAAAGCGACTCGCATTTTTTTCCATCGGCGGGCTCGACCCGCCGACCCAGTTCTTTCGTTTCGCTGGGTGGGCGCATCAAGTGCGCCCATGGAGGAATTTTAGGTTACCTCATACAGCATCAACGCGGCGGCCGTTGCCACGTTGAGGCTTTCGACGCCTTGTCGCATGGGAATGCTGACCTTGGTGGAGCAGGCCGCAGCAACTTCGATTGAAAGGCCCCGCGATTCAGAACCAAGCGCGATGAGGGCAGGGGATTTGTAGCTGCGGCGATAGTCTGTTTTCGCGCCCATGACGGTGGCGATGCTTTCGCCGGGCCAGCCTTTGGCAAACTCGGCAAACTGCTTTTGCGGCATCCGCACAATCGGCATCGCAAAGATGGAGCCTGTGGTGGCGCGCACGCACTCCGGTGAATAGGGATCGCAGGAATCCCCCACAAGAATGACGCCGGATGCGCCGGCCGCATCGGCAGTGCGGATGATGGTGCCAAGATTGCCGGGGTCGCGGATTTCCTCCAGTGCGAGCCATATGCCATCTTTTCCGGGATGGGGCTGGAAGCGCTGTTTGAAAGTGGCGAGAACGCTCAGCGGGTTGTTTTGGCCCGAAAGCTCACCCATCAGCTTGTCTGACACAATGAGCGGCTTCACATCGTCCCAGAGGTGCTGGGGTTTCGTTGCAATCAGCGTTTCGGGTTTCCATCCAAGGTCTAGTGCCCGCTCCAGCATCTGCAGGCCCTCCGCCACGAACAGGCCATGCTCGCGCCGCGCTTTCTTGTCGGCAAGCGAGCGGATCAGCTTGATCTGCGGGTTCTGCAGGGAGGTGACGGGTTGCATGGCCGTTGCGTAGCGGTGTTCATCGGAAGGCACAAGCGCAAGGGAAGACGCCATCCCGGCGAATGCCTTGATCAATCCGTCACCCCGGCGAACGCCGGGGCCCATTGAGACATTTCAGCAGTGGAAGTGCTTCAGGGGGTCCCGTGTCGCGCTTCGCTTGCACGGGATGACGCCTATATTTACCTGTCCTTGTGGAACACGCGTTCAATCAGCTCGCCATCGCCATGGGGGTTGCAAGCCACATCTTGAAATCGGTGAGCGCCCGCACCGTATAGGCCTTCTTCCGCGCCACCGCCTTGTCTGCATGTTTCAGCCCGCGCAGCGTCGCATCGGGCGGCGGCATCAATCCGAAATTGATGTTCATGGGCTGAAAGGAAGATTGCTTGCCCTCGGTGGTGGCGATGTGCCCGCCCGTGATGTGATTGATCAGTGCTCCGTGGGCCGTCGTTGCCGGCGGCGCCATGAATGGCAGGCCAAGCCGCTCGGCCGCTGCCATGCGTCCCGCCATCAATCCCATGGCAGCGCTCTCCACATAGCCTTCAACGCCGGTGATCTGCCCGGCAAAGCGCAAGCGTGGGCAAGCCTTCAATCTCATCAACCCGTCCAGCACCTTGGGCGAATTGAGAAACGTATTGCGGTGAAGCCCGCCAAGCCGCGCAAACTCCGCATTCT
>JBIOWL010000121.1:0-4423 GCA_044868645.1 Aestuariivirga sp. | reverse complement strand
TGCTTGGCCGAGCGTTCGCCCGTGAGACGTTGTTTGCCGGAGAGACCTTCGAGCGCCGCTTCATCCTCAACCGAGCGCCAGAGCCAGGAGGGGACAGTCTCTTCCTCGACGCGCTTCAGGACCTTCGGGACCCCCGCTTTCCGGAAATATTTCTGGGCGAGAATATCGGTTGCGACCTGGGACCAGGCGGCGGGCACTTCAATGTCTTCCAGCCGGAAGACGATGGAGCCGTCCGGATTCTTGATTTCACTCACCGCATTGCGGAAGTCGATGCCCGCATAAGCATCATGGCCTTCCTTGGTGTATCGCCGCTCGATCTTCATAATAGTCGCCCTTCTTGAAATTGTTCTTTTTGATCCATGGGCGCGCGCAAGCGCCCACGGATTTGTCCCAACCCGTGTTCAACACTACTTCCTGCTTTGGCGTATTTTCGCCCCCAAATCCGTGTGGCAGGGATCAGGGCAAGCCTCTTGCCCAACCCGTTCGGTTACTCACCTTTTGGCCTCACGAACTTGGATACGTACTCTATGACAAGCCCACCTTTTCGTCAATAGCTAGTGTGTTAACGCCAAGTTAATACCAGATATAGTAGGCCGACCGCCGCATCTCCTTTTTCGTGCCCAGATGATCATCCGATTCTCAGGGGAAGCTCAAGGTGGATTCGATACTTAAGACACAGTTTGATGACGGCGGGGGATAAGTCCGGGGCGTCCGCTTGACAGGCGTCAAGAGAACCTGCGGTGAAGTCACAAATATATATTTTCCACGGTGCGAGACCCGCGTGACCCGGCAGTCAAAATCTGCATAAATCCATCACCATTTCCGCGAACAAGGAGTTTGCCCAAGCAAACCAAGGCCTTGTGAACTGCGCGGGATCATCCTTGTGGAAACTCTCATGCATGAGCCCGGTTTCGGCATCGGTGCGGAGAAGTGTTTCCAGCAAGGTGAGTCTTTCATCCTGTGATGAGGAGGTGAGCGCCTGCACGCAAAGCGCGATGGGCCAGATGTGGTCTTTTGGTGTGTGCGGGCTGCCGATTCCAGTTGCGGCTTTGCCCCGGTAGTGGAATGGATTCCCGTCACTCAAGACGAATTTCCGTGTCGCCAGATAGATGGGATCGTCCTTCGCGCAATAGCCGAGATAGGGCATGGAAAGCAGGCTCGGCACATTGGCGTCGTCCATGAGGTTGTGATTGCCGAGGCCGTCCGTCTCATAGGCGTAGATCGTGCCGAGTTGCGGATGCTTGATCTTGCCATGCGCCTCAATGCCCTCGCGGATTTCCGTGGCAAGTTTTATGGCTTCGAGTTTCAACTGATGATCTGCAAGCGGAAGTTCTGCGAGACGGGTGAGTGCCGTTGCGGCCATCATGTTTGATGGAATGAGGTAGTTATAGGCGCAGGCATCATCGCTTGGGCGGAAACCGGACCAGCTCATGCCTGTATAGGCGATGGGGTTGCCTCGTCCGACATTCGTAAGAGTGTCTGATAGTGGTCCTTCCAGGCGTTCGAACGAGTAAGGCGAGGTTTCGTGGTGTTGTTCTTGCGCAATCGTCGCAACAATCAGCCGCGCTCCGTTGAGGAAACTTTGGTTGAGATGATCTGTTTGTCCCGTGGTTTTCCAAAGATCGTGGGCAAGCAGCAGGGGCGCACACAAGGAGTCGAGTTCGTATTTTCGCTCCCAGATCCAGGCACCCATCTCCGTCTTATCGCGGTTGTGGCAGCGCCCGTTGGCCGTTTCGTTGAAGGCGTTGGCGTAGGGGTCAAGGAGCACGTATTTCATCTGGCGCTTGATGACGCCGGCAATCAGCGCCGCGAATTGCTCATCGGATTTGGCGAGGTGCAGATAGGGCCGCAGCTGTGCCGCAGAGTCGCGCAGCCACATGGCCGGGATATCGCCGGTAATCACAAAGATGCTGCCGTCGCTTTGCGGTTTCAGCGTGGTGGTGAAGGTGTTGGAGAAGGTATCCGCAAAGACGCGCCGCAAACGCGGAAACTGGGGCAGCCGGTCAGCGACTTGCTCGATCATCTGCCGCATCGACCGGGGAAGATCGAGGGTCATGTTTCCTTTTTCATAGCGCGGGCGGGCTTTGCACTTTCAACCGGTCCCATCCACCAGAGGATTGGCAGGGTCGCGAGCGAGGCGACGGCCAGCAGCCACCAGCATTCATTGATTGCGAGGGTAAGGGCTGCAGGCTCGATAAAGTCCATGATGCCGAGAAGGCCCATGGCATCATCAGGCGCAGGGACGTCCTCCGGAGCCAAGCCCAGATGGCTTGCCGCAGCAGCAGGATCGGACTTCAAGAGGTCCAGTAGCCAGTCGCCATATTCCGGGCCGCGGGTGAACATGATGGTATCCATGACGGCAATGCCGATGGCGCCGCCGATATTGCGCACCACATTGAACAGGCCAGAGGCATCGTTCACCTGTGAGAGCGGCTGTAGGGCAAGTGCAATGCGGATCGATGGCAACACGCAGAACATCACAACAGCGCCGCGGATGACCTGGGGCCAGAAAACTTCATTGTAGTCGGAATGAACGGTGAGGAAGGCGTTGAGACCGAGGCCCACGGCAAGGCCAGCAAACCCCAGAGCGGTCAGCAGGCGGGCATCGAAGTAGCGATCGATCTGAACGATGAAGGGGGCCACGAAAATCTGGGTCACACCCATCACGACGGTGATGAGTCCGATCGCAAGAGGCCCGTGCCCGCGCACAAAGGCCAGAAAGACGGGAAGAATATAGACAGTTGCGAACAGCACAAAACCGAAGAGGAAACTTATGGCGCAGCCGAAAGCCAGCGCGCGATCCTTCAGAAGGTAAAAATGAATAGCCGACGTGGTGCGCCGGAATGAAAGAGCAAAGCAAATTGCCGAGGTGACGAAGTATCCCAGAACGGTGGTGCTCAGCCAGCCGTGCTTCGGCGCTTCCTTGAGGCCGACAATCAAAAGTGCCAGCGACAATCCGAAAGTGATCAGCGTCAACCAGTCCAGTTCCTTGAGGACCTGCCAGTTGGGGCTTTCCTTCGGCAACGCAGCGACGCCGACAATTAGCGCCAGGACGCCAGGTGCAATGTTGATCAGGAAGACCCAATGCCAGGAAGTATTCTCGGTAATCCAGCCACCAATGAGGGGGCCAAGCGTGGGACCGAGGATGGCGAGAAAGCCGCCGACCGTGGTGGCAAGGGTCTGTTCGATGCCCCTGGGGAACATCAGGAAGACGGCAGAGAAGACGAGAGGGATGAGGACGCCGCCGGCGAAGCCTTGCAGCACACGCCAGAACATTAGGTCCCAGAACCCAAAGCTTGCCGCGCAGCCGGCGGAAGCAATGGTAAACAGTACAATGGCGATGGCGAAGAGCCGGCGCTTGGCGAAAACCCGCATCAGAAGCCCGATGATCGGAATGGCGACAACCTCGGCAATAAGGTAGGATGTCTGTACCCAGCTCATGCGTTCGGGGCCGATACCAAGGTCCGCTTCGATCACGTGAAGGGAAGTGACGACCACCTGTATGTCAAGGATCGCCATGAACATGCCGATGCACAGTGCAACATACCCGGCCCAGCGCCTGAGGGCGGGCAGGTGAAAGTGCGTGGCGGCTTCGGGGAGAGGGGCGTGATTCATCGCTGGAGGCAGTCTGGCTTGGCAGCGGCCCTTTGGCTAGGGGCGCTATGCCCGCAGCAGGTGTATGCGCTCAACTGGGAGGGGCATGACAAGTTCTTTCACGAGGCGCAACCGATCGAGGAATTGACGGAGGGCGTACCGCCACCCCTCACCAAGCCACTGTCCGATTGCGCCGAACTTCGCCGCAAACACGAGGCCAATAGCTATGAGCAGGTTGCACTGCCTGGCCTGAACTGCACAGAGAAGAAGCTGTAGCGCCCCGCATGGCACAGCATGACTTCAAGGATTGGATCGGGCGCAGCGTCACCCGCCATGATCTGGTGACCGAGCGCCTTGCGGAACAGTTCAAGGCAATACTCACTCCTCATTTCTTTGAAACAGAATGCCCGCCTGGACTCCATTGGTGCCTGGCGGTGCCCGCTCATCCACCGGAAAATCTGGGCCCTGACGGTGCCGAGAAGAAGGGGCTGTTTCTGCCACCCATTGATCTGCCTAAGCGCATGTGGGCGGGTGGACGTGTAGTGACCTTTGGTTCTTTCCGGACTGGCGATGCAGTTGAGCGGCTCTCACGCATTGCCGACATCAAGTGGCGCGGTGGCGCGAGCGGAAAGCTGTGCATCGTTTCGGTTGTCCATGAGCTCAGTGCGCGTGGTGGTCTTGTGGTGCGGGAGCGTCATGATTTGCTGTTCCGGGATGGCGCGATTGCGGGGCAGGCTCCCGGAAAACAAGAACCCTTTCACAGTGACCTGCACTGGAATGTCGCTGCGTCGCCGTTGCTGCTGTTCCGGTTCTCCGCGCTCACCTTCAA
>JBIOWL010000120.1:0-2816 GCA_044868645.1 Aestuariivirga sp. | reverse complement strand
TGGCCTCAACCCTGTGCTGACAACACAGCTCGATGTGGGCGGTGACTATGCCCAGCGCATCCGCGGCGAGGCCCATGTCTGGACTTCCGAGACCGTCTCAACATTGCAACATGCGGTGCGCGGCAATTCCAAGGACCGCTACAAGGAATATGCCCGTCTCATCAACGAGCAGAACGAGAAGCTGAAGACGCTTCGTGGCCTCTTCCGCATCAAGTCGGCGGAAGAAATGGGCAAGACGCCTGTGACGCTTGAAGAAGTGGAACCGGCCAAGGATATCGTCAAGCGTTTCTCCACTGGCGCCATGTCCTTCGGCTCCATCAGCCGCGAAGCCCACACGACACTCGCCATCGCCATGAACCGCATCGGCGGCAAGTCCAACACCGGTGAGGGCGGCGAAGAGGCGGACCGTTTCGTGCCGCTGCCCAATGGCGATAGCATGCGCTCCGCCATCAAGCAGGTGGCATCGGGCCGCTTTGGCGTCACGGCGGAATATCTCGTCAACTCCGACATGATGCAGATCAAGATGGCGCAGGGCGCCAAGCCCGGCGAAGGCGGACAGCTGCCTGGCCACAAAGTCGATAGCATCATCGCAAAAGTGCGCCATTCCACACCGGGTGTCGGCCTCATCTCGCCGCCGCCGCACCATGACATCTATTCCATCGAAGATCTCGCCCAGCTCATCTTCGATCTGAAGAACGTCAACCCCGCAGGACAAGTCTCCGTGAAGCTTGTCTCCGAAGTGGGGGTCGGCACGGTGGCCGCCGGTGTCTCCAAGGCCCATGCCGATCATGTGACCATTTCAGGCTACGAAGGTGGCACGGGTGCATCTCCCTTAACCTCCATCAAGCATGCGGGATCGCCCTGGGAAATCGGCCTTGCCGAAACCCAGCAGACGCTCGTTGCCAATGACCTGCGTGGCCGCATTTCCGTGCAGGCTGATGGCGGCATCAGGTCGGGCCGCGATGTGCTGATTGCCGCGCTCCTTGGCGCAGACGAAATTGGTTTCGCCACGGCACCGCTCATCGCTGCTGGCTGTATCATGATGCGCAAGTGTCATCTCAACACCTGCCCCGTGGGCGTGGCAACGCAAGACCCGGAACTGAGGAAGCGCTTCAAGGGCCAGCCGGAACACGTCATCAATTTCTTCTTCTTCGTCGCCGAAGAACTGCGCGAACTCATGGCTGCCTTGGGTGTCCGCAAGTATGAGGAACTCGTCGGCGCCACCGAATGGCTCGACACGAAGAAGGCCATTTCCCACTGGAAAGCCAAGGGCCTCGACTTTACCAAGCTCTTCGCCAAACCCGATGTCTTTGGCAACATCGCTACCCGCAAGGTGGTGGCCCAGGATCACGGCATCGACAAGATCCTCGACCGCAAGCTCATCGCTGAGGCCAAGCCTGCGCTTGACCATGGCAAGGCCACGGTGATTGAGACAGTGATCAAGAACTCGGACCGCACGGCAGGCGCCATGCTTTCCGGCGAAGTGGCCAAGCGCTATGGTCACGCAGGACTTCCCGAAGACACCATCACCGTGAAGCTCACCGGCGTTGCCGGACAAAGCTTCGGCGCCTGGGCTGCCCATGGCGTGACACTCGATCTCACCGGCGAGGGCAATGACTATGTCGGCAAGGGCCTTTCCGGCGGCAAGCTCATCATCAAGCCGCACGACAAGAGAGGCTTCAACCCGGAAACCTCCATCATCGTCGGCAACACCGTTCTCTATGGCGCCATCACCGGAGAATGCTACTTCCGTGGCGTGGCGGGTGAGCGTTTCGCCGTGAGGAACTCGGGCGCCGTTGCCGTCGTTGAAGGCACAGGCGATCATGGTTGCGAATACATGACCGGCGGCTGCGTCGTCGTCATCGGCCCCACGGGCCGCAACTTCGCCGCCGGCATGTCGGGCGGCATTGCCTATGTGCTCGACGAAGACAAGACTTTTGAAAAGCGTTGCAACCTTTCCATGGTCGATCTTCAGCCAGTCCCTGAGGAAGAGGAACTCATCGAAAAGCACCAGCACCATGGCGGCGATCTTGAAAGCCACGGCCTTGTGGATATCACCACGGGCATGGACAAGAACGATGCCTCGCGGCTCCATGAGTTGCTGGCGCGCCATCACAAATATACTGGCTCCACCAGGGCCAAGACCATTCTCGACAATTGGGCCGCTTACCTTCCCAAATTCGTGAAGGTGATGCCGGTTGAGTATGCACGCGCCCTATCCGAATTGGAGAAGGCACAGGAAACATCAGACGGCATGACCGTCGGCGTGAAGAGGGTCGCCTAACATGGGCAAGATCACAGGCTTTCTCGAAATCGACCGGCAGGACCGCAAATACGCGCCCGCCGCCGACCGCATCCGCAACTACAATGAATTCGTGATCCCGCTGGGTGATGAGGGCACGAAGAAACAGGCGGCGCGCTGCATGAACTGCGGCATTCCCTATTGTCATACCGGTTGTCCGGTGAACAACCAGATCCCGGACTGGAACGACCTCGTCTATAACGACATGTGGGAAGAAGCTTCGCGCAACCTCCATTCCACCAACAATTTCCCGGAATTCACCGGGCGCGTGTGCCCCGCGCCTTGTGAAGCCTCCTGCACACTCAACATTGAAGAAGTGCCGGTCACCATCAAGACCATCGAATGCGCTATCGTCGACAAGGCCTGGGAGATGGGCTGGATCAAGCCGCTGCCCGCTGCAGAAAAGACTGGCAAGAAAGTTGCCGTCGTGGGTTCCGGACCCTCAGGCCTTTCTGCCGCTCAACAGCTGGCCCGCGCCGGACACTCTGTCCACGTTTTCGAGAAGAACGGCAAG
>JBIOWL010000119.1:0-8707 GCA_044868645.1 Aestuariivirga sp. | reverse complement strand
CGGCACTGTCGAGGGCCTCTCCTGGATGAAAGATTTTCAATGACGGACCCGAAATACTACGCGCCCCATGGCGGCCTGCCGCCGCAGACGGATTTGCTCACCGGCCGCGCCATCTTCACCACTTCCTATGCGGTCATCCCCAAAGGCGTGATGCGCGACATTGTCACCAGCTATTTTCCGGGATGGAACAACACGCGGGCCTGGATTCTGGCGCGGCCCATGACCGGCTTTGCCGAAACCTTCGCGCAGTACATCTTGGAAGTCTCGCAAGGCGGCGGCAGCGATGCGCCGGAACCTGATCCAAAAGCTGAAGCTGCGCTCTTCACTGTCGAGCGCCGCTTCACGCTGACAGTGGATGGCAAACGCCATGACATGCAGCCGGGGAGCTTTGCCTACATTCCCCCGGGTGCCAAATGGAGCGTCAGCAATGGCAATGCCGAAGCGGCGCGCTTTCATTGGATCCGTAAATCCTATGAGCCTGCAGTGGGACTTGCCGCGCCAAAAGCATTTGTCGTCAATGAAAGGGATGTGAAGCCCATTGCCATGCCGGACACCAATGGCGTCTGGTCAACCACGCGCTTTGTCGATCCCGCCGACATGGCCCATGACATGCATGTCACCATCGTCAATTTCGAGCCGGGCGGCGTCATTCCATTCGCCGAAACCCATGTGATGGAGCACGGGCTTTATGTGCTGGAAGGCAAGGCCGTCTATCGTTTGAATGGTGATTGGGTGGAAGTGGAGGCGGGCGACTTCATGTGGCTCCGGGCCTTCTGCCCGCAAGCCTGCTATGCCGGAGGCCCCGGGCGTTTCCGCTATCTTCTCTACAAGGATGTGAACCGCCACCCGAAGCTGACATTGCCGTGATGGAGCTTGTTGCCGAACCATTGACCAAAGCCGCCTTCGCACCCTTCGGTGATGTCATCGAAATGGAGGGCAGGGCATCCTTTCCCATCAACCAGGGCTTTGCCGAACGCTTCAATGACCTTGCCAATATTGACGTGAGCGATGAAGGTGGCGCGGTCAATGTCAGTATTGTCGTGGCGACCCCAAGACCAACGCCCATTAACCTTCAGGTGATGGAGCGCCACCCGCTGGGCAGCCAGATTTTTATTTCCCTGCAGGAGCGCGACTGGCTGGTTGCCGTCTGCGCCGATCCGAAGGATGTGACGAGTTACCGCATCTTCCGCGCCACAGGCCGCCAAGGCATCAACTACCATAAGGGCGTTTGGCATCATCCTTTGCTGGTGCTTGAGCCTGGGAGCCGTTTCCTTGTTGTCGATCGCATGGGGCCGGGCAAGAACCTGGAAGAAATCAGGCTCGGTGGTGACAAATCCCTGCGCATAAGACCCTGAACCGGGTGTTCCACTTCGCTTCCTTCTGAGCTAGCCTCAAGTTCGAGAGGGAGAAAAAAGTGGCCGGCGAAGGGCGACTCACCACCCATGTTTTGGATACGGCTGCAGGAAAGCCCGCCGCCGGACTGAAAATCGAATTGTGGTCGCTGGGCGCATCGCGACATTTGCTGAGAACAATCGCGACCAACAGCGATGGCCGCGGCGATGGCCCGCTGCTTCAAGGCAAGGATTTCGTCACAGGCACTTATGAACTGCTGTTCTTTGCCGGCGACTATCTGAAAAAGCAGGGCCTCAGGGCGGCAGAACCGCTGTTCCTTGATGTGATTCCCATCCGCTTCGGCATCGCCGATGCAGGCCAGCACTATCATGTGCCTCTGCTGCTTTCGCCCTTTGGTTATTCCACCTACCGGGGAAGCTGAAAGCCATGCCCGCCGTCATCAAGTCCATGGGCGCCATCCGCTTCTTGCGCCGCGGCCAGATCGTGGAATACCGCGATGTCGCGCCCATGCGCACCGTTCTCGACTATCTGCGGCTCGAGGAGAAATCCCGCGGCACCAAGGAGGGCTGCAATGAGGGCGACTGCGGCGCCTGCACCGTGGCGCTTGGCTCCATCCGCGACGGCAGGCTTGTCTACGAACCTGCCAATGCCTGCATCCTTCTCATGGGCCACCTGCACGGCAAGGAACTGGTGACAGTCGATGATCTCGCCCATGGCGGCACGCTTCATCCCGTCCAGCAGGCCATGGTGGAACTGCACGGCTCGCAATGCGGCTTCTGCACCCCGGGCTTCGTGATGTCGCTCTTCACGCTCTATCATCAGGGGAAGAAACCATCCCGCGCTGAAATCAATGATCACATCGCCGGCAATCTCTGCCGCTGCACCGGCTACCGCCCCATCATTGATGCGGCGGAGAAATCCTGCACGGGTAACCCTCTGGACCGCTGGGTTCTGGCCACAGGCGACACGCTGGAGAAACTGGGACGCATCGCCATGGGCGGCGATGTCTTCATCGGCAACAGCGATTCTTTCATCGCCGTGCCCCGAAAATCAGAAACTCTGGCGCGCCTTGCCGACGATCATCCCGATGCAACAATCGTCGCTGGTGCAACAGATGTGGGGTTGTGGATCACCAAGCAGATGCGCGACATCAAGAAAGTGATCCATGTGGGCAGCGTCACGGAGCTGCATGAGATCACTGTAACGCCCGAGGATCTGAGTATCGGCGCGGCGGCAACCTATGCCGAAGCTGAGGAGGCGCTTGCCGCCATCGATCCCGATGTGGGCGAAGTGTTGCGCCGCCTTGGCTCCAAGCAGGTGAGAAGCTCCGGCACTGTTGGCGGCAACATCGCCAATGGCTCGCCCATCGGCGACACACCGCCCATGCTCATTGCGCTGGGCACTACCATCACGCTGCGCCAGCGCGACGATGAACGCGTGCTGCCACTCGAGGACTTCTTCATCGCCTATGGCAAGCAGGACCGGCTGCCCGGCGAACTCGTCTGGCGCATCGACGTGCCGCGCCTCAAGGGCAACGAGCATTTCCGCGCCTATAAAATATCGAAGCGTTTCGACCAGGACATTTCCGCCGTCATGGGCGCCTTCAAATTTGCAACCGATGGCCGTTACGTCACCGAAGCGCGCATCGCTTTCGGCGGCATGGCGGCAACGCCCAAATGCGCTTCCCATGCGGAAGCGGCCGCGATGGCGATCGATCTTGGCCGCCCGGAAAGCTGGAGCGAAGCCATCGCCGCTATCGGCCAGGACTTCGCGCCCATCTCCGATATGCGCGCCACGGCCTCCTATCGCCTCGATGTCGCAAAGGCGCTGCTGCGCAAGGCGCTTACGGAAATTGCCGGCACTGTGCGTGGGCAAACGCGTGTGGTGGGCACACGCGGAAGGGCTGCCTGATGCCTGCAAAAGCCCAATTGCAAACCGTGCGCGAAGTGGGCCAGGCACTGGCCCATGACAGCGCGGCACTCCATGTGCGCGGGGCCGCTCCCTATATCGATGACCTCCGCGAGCCGGAGGACATGGTCCACCTGGCGCCGGGCTATGCCAGGGAAGGCGCCAAAGGAAGGATCAGGTCCGTCGATCTTTCGGCGGTGAAGACTTTTCCCGGCGTTGTCGCGGTGCTGACCGCCAGCGACATTCCGGGCCTCAATGATGCAAGCCCTTCCATCGGCGGCGATCCCATCCTCGCCGATGGCGAGATCATCTTCCATGGCCAGGTTGTTTTCGCCGTTGTCGCCGAAACCCGCGAGGCGGCGCGAAAGGCCGCGCGGTTGGCGAAGATCGAAGTGGCGGCAGCGCCCCCCGCCGTCACGGTCGACGACGCGCTCGCCATGCAGACGGAGGATATTCTGCCGCCCTACGGCTATGGCCGGGGCGATGCGGCAAAGGCGCTGAAGGCAGCAAAGCACAAACTCAAGGAATCATTCCTCATCGGCGGGCAGGAGCATTTCTATCTCGAAGGCCAGGTGGCCGCCGCCTATCCGGAAGAGGGCGATTGCCTGCTGGTGCTGTCATCCACCCAGCATCCAACCGAAGTGCAGCACATCATAGCCAAGATGCTGAAGGTTGCCGACGCCAGGATCACCTGCGAGTGCCGCCGCATGGGCGGCGGCTTCGGCGGCAAGGAGAGCCAGGCGGCGCAATGGGCAGCGCTTGCAGCGCTCGCCGCCCATGTGACGGGAAGGCCCGCCAAATGCCGCCTCGACCGTGACGACGACATGATCATGACCGGCAAGCGTCATGATTTCCGCGTCAACTATGAGGCGGGCTATGACAGGACGGGAAGGCTCACGGCCGTCGATGTGGAATTTCTCTCGCGCTGCGGCTGCTCGGCGGATTTGAGTCTCGGCGTCAATGACCGCACGCTCTTCCACGCCGACAATGCTTATTTCTATCCGGTGGTGAACATTGCCTCGCGCCGCCTCTTCACCAACACGGTATCGAACACGGCCTTCCGCGGCTTTGGCGGGCCGCAAGGCATGCTCTTTGCCGAGCGCATGATGGAGGTCATCGCCATCGAACGCAAAATGGATGCCCTCGATGTGCGCAAGCGCAATCTCTACGCCAAGGGCCGCGATGTGACGCCTTATGGCATGAAGGTCGAGGACAACATCGCGCCCGAGGTGATCAGGACGCTGGAAGCCTCCTCAGACTACCGCAAGCGCCGCAAGGCCGTGGAGCTATTCAACGCGAGGAATGACGTGCTGCGCAAAGGCCTCGCGCTCACCCCGGTGAAATTCGGCATTTCCTTCACGCTCCCCCATCTCAATCAGGCGGGTGCGCTGGTTCATGTCTATACCGATGGCTCCGTGCACCTGAACCATGGCGGCACGGAAATGGGCCAGGGCCTCTACATCAAGGTGGCCCAGGTCGTGGCCGAGGAATTCGGCATCTCAACTGACAAGGTAAGGATCTCCGCCACAACGACAGGTAAGGTTCCCAACGCCTCGGCCACTGCCGCATCCTCGGGTTCCGACTTGAATGGCATGGCGGCCAAGCAGGCGGCCGGAATCATCAAATCGCGCATGGTCGATTTTGCCGCCAGGGAATGGAAGAAGCCCAAATCGCGCATCCGCTTCGAGGATGGCATGGTGATCATCGGCAATGAAAGCATCACCTTTGCCGAGCTTGCCAAGAAATGCCATTTCGCCCGCGTCTCGCTCTCCTCGACGGGTTTCTACGCCACGCCGAAACTAAATTGGGATCGCGCCAAGGCCAGGGGCAGGCCCTTCCTCTATTTCGCCTATGGCGCGGCCTGCGCGGAAGTGACCATCGACACCTGGACCGGCGAGATGAGGATCGACCGTGTCGACATCCTCCACGATGTGGGATCATCACTCAATCCGGCCATCGACTTGGGCCAGGTCGAGGGCGCCTTCGTGCAGGGCGTGGGCTGGCTCACGACGGAAGAGCTTGTCTTCGACAAGGAAGGCCGGTTCCTCACCCACGCGCCTTCGACCTACAAGATTCCTTGTGCCTCCGATGTACCGGAAGATTTCCGCGTCGCTCTCTATGACTCCAAAGGCAACCGCGAGAACACCATATACCGCTCAAAGGCAGTTGGAGAGCCACCGCTGATGCTGGGGATTTCCGTCTGGGCGGCGATCTTCAATGCGGTGGCGAGCCTGAAGCCGGGGCGCATTCCGAAACTTGATGCACCGGCAACACCGGAAGCCATCCTCAAGGCCGTACAAGGCATGCAGGCATGAAGACCTGGTCCACCATTCTCAAGAGCATCGAGGAGCACGGCACCGCCGTGCTGGTGACACTCGCGCGCGTGGAAGGCTCAAGCCCCCGCGAGGAAGGTGCACACATGATCGTAACGCCCGAGGGTTTCCATGGCACCATCGGCGGCGGCACATTGGAATGGAAAGCCATGGCCGTAGCGCAGAAGGCCTTGGGCCGCCCCGCCGGCAAATCTTCCACGCAATATTCGCTGGGACCGGACCTCGGCCAATGCTGCGGTGGCCGGGTGACACTGCTGACGGAGACGTTTGACGCCTCATCGCTGCCGCAGCTTCAAGAACTGGCAGAACGTGAAAGCAAAGGTGCCTTTGATCAGCGGCGAAAACTCTATCTCTTTGGGGCGGGCCATGTGGGCCGTGCACTGGTGATGGCGCTGGCGCCTCTGCCTTTTGATGTTCAATGGATTGATCCCCGTCCCAACGCCTTTCCGCGCTTCGTGCCAGAGAATGTGACACTGCTCTCGTCTGAAACGCCGGAGAGTGTTCTGGGGGATGCACCGGATGGAAGCCTCGTCCTTGTGATGAGTCATTCCCATGCCCTCGATCTTGCCATCACCGATGCGGCCCTTCGCAAGCCAGGCGTCGCCCATGTGGGCCTCATTGGCAGCGCCACCAAACGCGCCCGCTTTGAAAAGCGCTTGAAGGAGGCGGGGGTTGACGAAAACCGCATTCAGGGGCTCATCTGTCCTATCGGGATTGGTGGGATTGCCTCGAAGGAACCGGCAGCAATTGCTGCGGCAACGGCAGCGCAGTGCCTCGTCCTGCATGAAGCCTTGGAGGCCGCCGCATCAACGGCGCGGCCGCTCTTGGCTGGAGGAGGCGGATGAAGGCCAGGGCCGACTATCTTCTTGAGGCGCTCAACATCGTCAAGGTCTTTGGCACGCTGCGCGCCAATGACGATGTGACGCTGAAGGTGAAGCCAGGCGAAATCCACGCCTTCCTCGGCGAGAATGGCGCGGGGAAATCAACCCTCGTCAAGATGATCTATGGCGCCCTGCAGCCTACCTCCGGCGAATTCCGCTGGATGGGCGAAAAGGTGGTTGTGCCCAATCCCGCCGCGGCAAGAAAGCTCGGCATCGGCATGGTGTTCCAGCATTTCTCCCTCTTCGAGGCGCTGACGGTTGCCGAAAATATCGCGCTGGCCATGCCGGGCTCCTTCGACCTCGATGTTCTTTCGGAAAAAATCTCGCGTGTCTCGAAGGACTATGGCCTGCCGCTCGAACCCACCGCGACGGTTGCCGATCTGTCGGTAGGTGAGCGTCAACGCATCGAAATTGTCCGCTGCCTGTTGCAGGAGCCGAAGCTTCTCATCATGGATGAGCCGACGGCGGTGCTGACGCCGCAGGAAGCAGACCAGCTTTTCAAGGTGCTGGCGCGGCTTGCGGGCGAAGGCTGCGCCGTCATCTATATCAGCCACCGGCTTGAGGAGGTGAAGCGCCTCTGCCATTCCGCCACCATTCTCCGCCATGGCAAGGTTGTGGCCCATGTGGACCCCGCCAAGGAAAATGCCGCAAGCCTCGCCAAGCTCATGGTCGGCGGCGACATTCATGTGGTCCACACGCCGCGAAAGGTGACAGATGGCAAGACGCGCCTCAGGCTTGATGGCTTGAGCCTTGCCGCTGATGGTCCCTTCGCT
Source organism: Aestuariivirga sp. (assembly GCA_044868645.1). Classification (GTDB taxonomy): domain Bacteria; phylum Pseudomonadota; class Alphaproteobacteria; order Rhizobiales; family Aestuariivirgaceae; genus Aestuariivirga. The sequence goes on along the minus strand of JBIOWL010000119.1, from coordinate 1,459 downwards.
GTCGAACTCAAGAATATTTCTCTCGATGTGAAGGCAGGTGAAGTGGTGGCCATTGCCGGTGTTGCCGGCAACGGCCAGGGTGAACTCTTCGATGCCATTTCGGGTGAGCGGCACACAAAGGCTGGCATGCTGGTGATGGATGGAAAATCCAGCGGCAATGAAGGCGTAAGCGCCCGCCGCAGGCTGGGCGGCGCCTTCGTTCCGGAAGAGCGCCTGGGCCATGGCGCCGTGCCGGGCTTCAGACTGTCGGACAATATCGTGCTGACGCGCCATGCCTCAGATAAAGATGTGGTGAAGTCGGGACTTCTCCAGAAAAACGGCGCGGCAACTGTCAGCGAGCGCGTCATCAAGGACTATGACGTGCGCAAAGGCAAACCCGATCCCGAAGCCCGTGCCTTGTCTGGCGGAAACCTGCAGAAATTTGTGGTGGGCCGCGAACTCGATAGAAAACCCGGCATACTGGTTGTGAACCAGCCCACCTGGGGCGTTGACGCCGGTGCTGCGGCCACCATCCGCCAGGCATTGGTTGACCTGTCGCGCAAAGGCTCCGCCGTGCTCGTGATCAGCCAGGACCTTGACGAGATTTTCGAGATTGCCGACCGAATCGCCGTGATTTCCCGCGGACAATTATCGGAAGCCTATCCTGCCGGGCAGATGACTGCGGAGAAGATCGGCCTCCTGATGGCCGGTGAACACGAGGTCCACACCCATGCGGCTTGAGAAACGCGCCGAGCGCTCAAACGCGATGGCTATCGCCTCGCCCTTCATAGCCTTTGCGCTGACTATCGTGACTGCAGCAATCATCTTCGCTTTGCGCGGCAACAATCCCTTTGCAGCGCTCTACGTCTACTTCATCGAGCCGCTGACGGCCCTTTGGTCCATCGAGCAGACATTGGTGAAGGCATCGCCGCTGATCCTGATCGGTGCGGGACTTTCTGTCGCCTATCGCGCCAATGTCTGGAACATCGGCGCGGAAGGACAGCTCACTGCCGGTGCCATATTGGCTGGATCGGTTCCGGTGTTCTTCCCGCAATGGCAGTCGCCGCTGGCACTTATCGCCATGATCATTCTGGGCGTCATTGGCGGCATGCTCTGGGCTTCCATTCCCGCCACTTTGCGCAACCGCTTCAACGCCAATGAAATCCTGACCTCGCTCATGCTGGTCTATGTGGTGCAATTGCTGCTGGATTATCTGGTGCGCGGGCCTTGGCGAGACCCTCAAGGCTTCAACTTTCCCAAGACGATAAGTTTCTCCGGCTGGCAGACACTGCCCTATCTCACCAGCGGCATCCACGTGGGGGTTGTCATTACGGTGTTGGTTGCACTGGCTCTTGGCCTTGTGATGAGCCGCACGCTGAAAGGTTTCGAGATCGCCGTCACCGGCCAATCACCGCGCGCCGCTCGCTTTGCCGGATTTTCGGAAAAGAGCACGGTAATGTTCTGCTTCCTGCTCGCAGGC
>JBIOWL010000118.1:0-3575 GCA_044868645.1 Aestuariivirga sp. | reverse complement strand
GAATTCTCCAGATCTAGTTTCTTCTGATAGCGCCCCTGCAGGATATCTACAATCACCAGCGCCGCCAGCACGAAATAGAAGGTGGATTTCTCGATTGGGCGAATCTCGTAACCAAAGATATCGAGATGGGCGATGTGAGCGCCCTCCGCCGTGAGCATCAGACCCACGAGCAGCAGTACGAAGAGACCCAGCACTTCGTAAAGCCGGTTCTTCTGCAGAAAATTCGCCACATGATCGGCAAGGAACACCATCGCGGCGCCCGAGATGATGATGGCGAGCGACATGACGATGAAATTCTTGGTGAGCGCCACAGCAGAAAGCACCGTGTCGAAAGAGAACACGATGTTCATGAGCAGGATCCAGATGAGCGCCATGGCGACACTGCGGTGCTTCGGTCCCCTTTTTTCTCCTTCATGTTCCAGGTCATCGACAGAGAGCATGTGGCGGATTTCCGTCATCGCCGTCTTGATGAGGAAAAGTCCGCCCGCCAGAACGATCAGCGCATGGCCGGAGAACTTTGCATGCAGCAACGGCACATTCACCTCGAACCATGGCGACTGGAAAAGCTGGATAAGCCACAGCACCACAAAGAGCAGCACGATGCGCAAGAGGATGGCGAGCATGGTGCCGATGCGCCGCACATAGGCCTGACGCTCTGGTGCCGTACGCTTAGCCTCGATGGAAATATAAAGCAGGTTGTCGAAGCCCAGCACTGTTTCCAGCGCGGTGAGGATCACCAAAGTGGTGAGCGCGCCAATGGTGAAGAGTTCGGCGAATTCCCGCGACAGTTCTGCAAACATGTGAGTGCCTCGTTGTTTGGGCCTGTTTACTCAGGCTTGCCGGTGCTGTCACCAGCCGCTGCCTGCCCGCGCCGCATGGCGAGCCAGAAGATCAGCAGCGCCACCGCAAAGGGAATGCCTGCCAGAACGGCTATGGCATCAAATCCCACATATTGTGTGCCCTTCATGGCATCCGGAATGAAGATCAACGCACAGCCGCCGGTGAAGATCATCACCAACAATGCAATCGCCCCGAAAACTAGCCGCACGGCGGAATGCCGGGGCAAACCCTGCTCCACCCGGCCCTTCTCACGAAGATTGAGAATGAACCAGATAACAGCAACGACAGCGGCAAAACCCAGCACGATCATCGCAAGAAATTCGAAGTCTGACATGGCTGGAGTCCTTTGGGCCTATAGTGGTGTCTGCGGCTTGAGTGTCACGGCGTAGTAAAGTGTAATTCCGCCCTTGAGGGCAAAGAGCGCGGCGGCAAGCCAGAAGAACTGGGCATCGGATGCCGACTGTCCGACACCGAATCTCACATCAACGGTGATGAGGACGGCGATGGCTGCCAGCAGCAGATCAACGATGCCGAGAATATAGAAGGCGGGTTTCCATTGGAATTTCCAGCCGAAGAGTGCACCAAGGATCAACAAGTTGAGCACTGCGATGGCGCCCGGAATGAGGGGTAGCGGAAAGGCCACAACAGTGATGATGGCACAGCCGCCCATGAAGAGAACGAGAATGCCGCACAGCGCCGCCAGGACATATTTCATGCTGCACCTTTCGAAAGGGCAAGGCGATTGCGCGCCGCCGCGTCGCGATAAAAGAGATTATAGGTATCGAAGGGAATGATCTGGCCCGCAGGCGTTACGAAATGCACGCAGGAGCGCTTGACGCGGCTGATGCAGAAATTATGCGGATCGAGGAATTCCACGATGGCGATGCGGAAGATATTTTCATAGCCCATGCCCTGCGGCACCGGCACCCGCGGCAGGCAGCACAGCAGCGCATCAAGCCGTTCCGGATTGTTGCACTCAACCGTCGCCAGCGAGAAGAAATTCAGGATCTCCTTATGGAGATCCGGATACTTCTCAAAGGTAATGGCATTGGGCAGCGCCTCCACCAGCATATCCTTCGGGAAATAAGACGTGATAGGCGCGATCTTCTCGCCATTGCGCAGCGCATAGCCGATGGCGATCGATTCCGGATTGCATGGCAGTGGAATGATGTCGCCTGCCTCAAACGCCGTGCCCGCCGCGATGATGGCCTTGCGGATGTCCGACAGCACGAAGCGGTCCTTCGCCGGATCAAAACCCTCATTTCGGCCTGCATCCTGCACCGGCTGGAAGGTGATGCCGCGGATGCATTTCCATTTGAGGGCAAAGTTGATGATCTCGCCCAACTCGTCATCATTCTGGCCGCGCTTCACGACGACCACGAGCGTTGTGGAGATGTTATGCTTTTCAAGAGCTTCCAGTGCTTCCCTGCGAATGCGCGTGAGGTCTGCGCCACGCAGGTTCTTCAGCACCGACGGCCGTAAAGAATCGAACTGCAGATAGACCTCAAAACCCGGCTTGAAGCTGGCCAGCTTCTCCACAAAGGTTTCATCCTGCGCGATGCGAATGCCATTGGTGTTGAGCATGATGTGACGGATGGGCCGCCGCTTCGCCGCCTCGATGATCTCGATGATCTGCGGATGGATGGTGGGCTCGCCGCCGGAAAGCTGCAGCAAATCCGCTTCGCCTTCCGATGCGCAGAGTGCATCCATCATCTTTTCGATTTCGGCAAGTGGGCGGTGATAGGTCTTTGCCGTGGATGAATCGGCAAAGCACACAGGACAAGTAAGGTTGCAGGCTTCATTCACATCGATGAGCCCGAGGCACGAATGCTGCTCATGATCGGGGCATAACCCGCAGTCATAGGGACAGCCCTCTTCCGTGCGCGTCTGGAACACATGGGGCCGGTCGCCCGGCTTCACATAGTCCTGCATCAATTTGTAGTAGGCGATGTCGGTGGAGACCAGCGCCTTGCTGACGCCGTGCCTGTGGCAGCGCTTGAGATAATAGACATTGCCGTCATCGAAGATGATCTTGGCGGGAACAAGCGCAAAGCATTCTGGGCACAGCGACGTCGTCTGCCCGTGAAAAATATAAGGCGAAATCTTACGGACCGGCGCGTTCATGCTTCCCCTGGTTCCCCCACATCATGGCAAGAGCGTAGATGGCAAGCGCAGCACACACAAGATGGAACAAGTTGAAAGGCCCGATCACCGCGCCATAGGGTTTGAGAAACTCCCAGAAAAAACGCTGGACCGCGTAGAACAGCACCAACGCATAAAAGCCATTGCGCATGAACCAGTGATTGCGCTTTCCAATCAGTGCAAGCGCCACGGCGAGGAACGCCGCCATGGCAAAGGACTCATAAAGCTGCACCGGATGACGCAGGATTCCATCGCCGAGGTCCACACCCCAGGGCAACGTGGTGGGCGTGCCATGGGTTTCATCTTCGAGGCCCGAGAGGAAACAACCCCAGCGCCCCACCACAACAGTCATTGCAAAGGCCGGAACAAAGATGAGGCCAGTGGAGCCTTTGAGCCCCCTCGTCCACTTGAACAGCTCAATGGCTAAAATGGCGCCCGCCAGCGCCCCCACAATGCTGCGCGCCACCATGGGCGCACCCGAAATCCACATGTTGAGCGAACCCAGTCCATAGCCGCCAAGCGCCGCACCCAGGATAAGCGCCAGCACATAACCCACGCCCGCATGCTCAATGCGCTGGGCAGCATCTCTGAGC
>JBIOWL010000117.1:0-2745 GCA_044868645.1 Aestuariivirga sp. | reverse complement strand
AGGCCTCAGCTCTGAACCTCCACATCCCGGAATCGCGCTTTCATCCCGGTGACGTTCCAGATTTCAGTTATCTCAAACTGCCCAAAGTGGGCGAAGCACAACGTCCGCCGATCGATGCACCAGCATCCGCAACCCGCGAGCTGGCCTATGGCCTTGTGCGGGTGATGGACAATCAGGGAAGGGCGCAAGGGCCGTGGGCGCCAAAGCTGAAGTTCGAAGAGCTCATCAAGGCCTTGCGTGCCATGCTCCTTACCCGCGCCTTCGACGACCGCATGTTCAAGGCACAGCGCCAGGGCAAGACGCCTTTCTATATGAAATGCACGGGTGAGGAAGCCTGCGCCGTTGCGCAAGCCATGGTTCTCAATCGTGATGACATGTGCTTCTGCTCATATCGCCAGCAGGGCCTCCTCATCGCCAGAGACTGGCCGATCTTCGATCTCATGTGCCAGATCTATTCCAACCCGCTTGACCGGTTGAAGGGCCGGCAACTTCCGGTTCTGTATTCGATCAAGGAGGCCGGCTTTTTCTCGCTCTCCGGTAATCTTGGCACGCAATATCCGCAGGCCGTCGGCTGGGCCATGGCTTCGGCCTACAAACAAGACACGAAAATCGCCACCGCCTGGATCGGGGAAGGCGCCTCTGCCGAAGGCGATTTCCACCATGCGCTTACCTTTGCCGCTGTCTATCACGCGCCCGTCATTCTTAATCTCGTCAACAACCAGTGGGCAATTTCCTCAAGCCAAGGCGTGGCGGGCGGCGAGGAGGCAACATTCGCTTCGCGCGCCGTGGGCTACGGCATCCCGGGCATCCGCGTCGATGGCAATGACTACCTCGCCGTCTATGCCGTCTCGCAGTGGGCTGCTGAGCGTGCCCGCCAAAATCACGGTCCCACGCTCATTGAACACTACACCTATCGCGTCGCCGCGCATTCGACGAGCGATGATCCGAGCCGTTACCGCCCCGGCGATGAGTCTCAGCACTGGCCGCTTGGCGATCCCATCGAGCGGCTGAAGCAGCATCTCATCATGCTGAAGGCGTGGGACGAGAAGCGCCATGCCGAAATGACGGCGGAAGTCGAGGCCGAAGTCGATGCCGCCAACAAGAAGGCGCAGAAGCTCGGCGTTCACGGTGGTGGCCCCTATCACGATCCGGCGACGATGTTTGAGGATGTGTACAAAGAGATGCCCTGGCACTTGCGCGAACAGCAGCAGGAACTTGCCCGCTTCACGGAGAAGAAGCCATGACTGCGATGAACATGGTGCAGGCCCTGAACTCGGCGATGGACGTGATGCTTGACCGCGACCCCAATGTGCTGATCTTCGGTGAGGACGTGGGCTTTTTTGGCGGCGTGTTCCGCGTTACCGAAGGGTTGCAGCAACGCTATGGTGAACGCCGCGTTTTCGATACACCCATCGCCGAGGCCGGCCAGGTCGCCATCGCGATCGGCATGGGCGCCTATGGTCTGCGCCCTATCGTCGAATGCCAGTTCGCCGACTATATTTATCCCGCCTTCGATCAGCTTGTCTCGGAAGCGGCGCGCCTGCGCTACCGCTCTGCCGGTGATTTCTCGGCGCCCATCACTGTCCGCGCACCTTATGGCGGTGGCATCTTCGGCGGACAGACGCACAGCCAATCGCCTGAGGGCCTGTTCACCCATGTCTGTGGATTGAAGACAGTCATCCCGTCGAACCCCTATGATGCAAAGGGCCTCCTCATCAGCGCCATCGAGGATGACGACCCCGTGCTCTTCTTTGAGCCCAAGCGTCTCTATGCTGGCCCCTTCGACGGCCACTATGACAAGCCTGTCGAGACTTGGGCGAAGCATCCCGCAGGCGATGTGCCGTCCGGCTACTACAATATCCCGCTGGGCAAGGCCGCCACGGTGCGCGAAGGCGAAGACCTTACCATTCTTGCCTATGGCACCATGGTGCATGTGGCGCTTGCGGCGGCAGAGGAAACCGGCGTTGACGCCGACATCGTCGATCTCCGTTCGCTGATGCCCGTGGATATCGACTCCATCACCCATTCTGTCCGGAGAACCGGGCGCTGCCTTATCGTCCACGAGGCAACACGCACCAGCGGCTATGGTGCGGAACTTTCCGCCCTCATTCAAGAACGCTGCGTCCATCATCTCGAGGCGCCGATCCTTCGCGTCACCGGCTGGGACACGCCATACCCGCGCGAATTCGAGTGGGAGTATTTCCCGGGGCCGCTGCGTGTTGGCGATGCGATCCGCAAGATCATGGCGGAGTGACGTGATGGCGCGCTATGTTTTCAAATTGCCCGATGTGGGCGAAGGCACTGCCGAAGCCGAGATCGTCAAATGGCATGTGAAGGTCGGCGATGACGTGAAGGAAGAGCAGCCGCTCGTCGACATCGTGACCGACAAGGCGACTGTCGAGGTCGCCTCGCCTGTGTCCGGCCGTATTGTCAAGCTCGTCGGTGAAGAAGGCACTCGCTCCGCCGTCGGCTCCGAGTTGGTGGTCTTTGAAACAGATGTTGAGGATAAAGCCAAGCCGTTGCCGGAAGCGAAGAAGCAGAGCCAAGCCGAACCCACCCAACCCACCCAACCCGCCCAGGCCGCCCGCAACGGCAGCGGCAAGGCGCTGGCTTCACCCGCTGTCCGCGCAAGGGCGAAAAGTCTCCCGATAGATCTGTCAACGATCAAAGGAACTGGCGAGGGCGGCCGCATCCTGCATGCCGATATTGACGCGGTGCTCAGGCTAAAGCCGCAGGAGGCACCCG
>JBIOWL010000116.1:0-2938 GCA_044868645.1 Aestuariivirga sp. | reverse complement strand
GCAAGATGGCCAAGGCGGGGGCGACCGTGAAGGTCGTCAAGAACCGTCTCGCCATGCGTGCTCTTGCAGGCACTGACGCCGAAGGCATTTCCAAGCTGTTCAAGGGCCCCACCATGGTGGCCTACGGTGCGGATCCTGTCGCGGCACCGAAGGTGGCTGCCGATTTCGCCAAGGCCAACGAGAAGTTCGTTGTGCTGGGTGGCGCGCTCGGCAAGACCACGCTCGATGCCTCAGGCGTCAAGGCACTCGCGGAGCTTCCCTCGCTCGACCAGCTGAGGGGCAAGCTCATCGGGCTCATCCAGGCTCCGGCGACGAAGATCGCTGGCGTTCTGTCGGCGCCCGCAGGCCAATTGGCCCGCGTGTTCAATGCCTATGCCACCAAGAGCTAACGCAAGACCATTGTTGAACTGAAACCGAACAACCGACTGAAAGTGAGAAACCAAAATGGCTGATCTTGCCAAATATGTAGAAGACCTTTCGAAGCTGACGGTTCTCGAAGCCGCCGAACTTTCGAAGATGCTGGAAGAGAAGTGGGGCGTTTCCGCTGCCGCTCCGGTGGCTGTTGCCGCCGTTGCGGGTGGCGCTGCCGCTGCTCCGGCTGAAGAGAAGACCGACTTCACCGTCGTTCTTGCCGCCGCCGGCGACAAGAAGATCGAGGTGATCAAGGAAGTCCGTGCCATCACGGGCCTTGGCCTCAAGGAAGCCAAGGACCTGGTCGAAGGCGCACCGAAGACCGTGAAGGAAGGCGTTGCCAAGAAGGACGCCGAGGAAATGAAGAAGAAGCTCGAGGCGGCTGGCGCCAAGGTCGAGCTGAAGTAACGAACATTGGCAGGAAGGGAGAAATCTCTTCCTGCCGCCCTGACCGGGTGAGGGAACATTCTCACCCCGTCATTCCGGCGAAAGCCGGGGGTGACGAAAGGAAAGGGAGAAGTTTGCAACGGTTTGTTTGAGGGTCCGGGAACGGGATTTCGAACAAGCCGTTCAGTGCGTCTCAGGCGAGGCGCGCAAATGAAGTTGAAGTCACGAAGACGTATCAGGGAAAACAAGATGGCCGATACCCGCACCACCGTTGCTAGCCGCAAGCGCATCCGCAAGGTTTTTGGCAAAGGCATTGAAGTTGCCGAAATGCCGAACCTCATCGAGGTGCAGCGCGAGTCCTATGACCAGTTTCTGCAGATGAAGGAACCGGAAGGCGGCAGGTTGACGGAAGGCTTGCAGGCTGTGTTCAAGTCGGTGTTTCCGATTTCGGATTTCGCCGGCCAGGCGGTGCTCGAATTCGTGCGCTATGAATTCGAAGCGCCGAAGTTCGACGTCGATGAATGCCAGCAGCGCGGCATGACCTTTGCAGCGCCGCTCAAGGTGACGCTGCGCCTCATCGTGTTTGAAATTGATCCGGACACGCAGGCGAAGTCCGTGAAGGACATCAAAGAGCAGGACGTCTACATGGGCGACATTCCGCTCATGACCAAGAACGGCACCTTCGTCGTCAACGGCACGGAGCGCGTGATCGTTTCGCAGATGCACCGCTCTCCCGGCGTGTTCTTCGACAACGACAAGGGCAAGAGCCATTCCTCCGGCAAGATCCTCTTTGCCGCCCGCGTCATTCCCTATCGCGGCTCGTGGCTCGACTTCGAGTTTGACGCCAAGGACATCATCCATGCGCGCATCGACCGCCGCCGCAAGCTGCCAGTGACGACGCTGCTCTATGCGCTGGGCATGCAGGGCGAAGAAATTCTCCACACCTTCTACAAGTCCGTGCCGCATACGCACACCAAGGAAGGCTGGAAAGCGCCATTCAATCCGGAGCGCTTCAAGGGCATCAAGCCGGCGGTCGATCTTGTTGACGCCAGGACCGGCAAGGTTGTCGTCGAGGCCGGCAAGAAGATCACGCCGCGCCTGGCGCGCAAGATCGCGGAAGACGGCACCAAGGAACTTCTGGTGCGCGATGAGGATCTCTACGGCCAATATCTCGCAGACGAATTGGTGAACCCGAAGACGGGCGAAATCCACGCTGAAGCGGGTGACGAGATCAACGAGAAGCTGCTCGTCTCCCTCAAGGAGGATGGTTACAACACACTCAACATTCTCGATATCGACCACATCAACACTGGCGGCTACATCCGCAACACGCTGAAGGCCGACAAGGTCGAGAGCTATGAACAGTCACTGGTTGAAATCTACCGCGTGATGCGCCCCGGCGAGCCGCCGACGCGCGAAGGCGCGGAAGCATTGTGGAATGGCCTGTTCTTCGACCAAGAGCGCTATGACCTCTCGGCTGTTGGCCGCGTCAAGATGAACATGCGCCTTGAGCAGGATGTATCGGACTCGATCCGCGTGCTGCGCAAGGAAGACATCCTGGAAGTCATCAAGGTTCTGCATGACCTGCGTGACTCCAAGGGCGATGTGGACGACATCGACCACCTGGGCAACCGCCGTGTTCGCTCGGTGGGTGAGCTCATGGAGAACCAATACCGCCTGGGCCTTGTACGCATGGAGCGCGCCATCAAGGAGCGCCTGTCGTCGGTCGATGTCGATACGGTGATGCCGCATGACCTGATCAATGCAAAGCCTGCCGCTGCAGCGGTGCGCGAGTTCTTCGGTTCATCGCAGCTTTCGCAGTTCATGGACCAGACGAACCCGCTTTCCGAAATCACCCACAAGCGCCGTCTCTCGGCCCTTGGACCGGGTGGTCTTACGCGCGAGCGCGCCGGCTTCGAGGTGCGCGACGTGCATACGACGCACTATGGCCGCATCTGCCCGATCGAGACGCCGGAAGGCCCGAACATCGGTCTCATCAACTCGCTCGCCACCTATGCGCGCGTCAACAAGTATGGCTTCATTGAAACGCCTTACCGCAAGGTGACGGGCGGCAAGGTGACCAATGAGGTGAAATATCTCTCGGCCATCGAAGAGGCTAAGTACCACATCGCTCAGGCTA
>JBIOWL010000115.1:0-3488 GCA_044868645.1 Aestuariivirga sp. | reverse complement strand
ATTTCATCATCAGTGAGCGGAGCGGGAAGGAACTGACTGCGCACGTCACGGCGCGTGAAAATGGCACGATAGACGGCCCGGCATTCAGCCTCGGAAAAATCGGACGAGCGGACAAGAGAAATGGGTGCGTTCATGGTTGCCCCTTGAAACGAAGCCGCGCCCCACCGTCCGCGTGGGCACGGCATCCTGCAAGGGCCGGTCTTCTGGCTCCGGGTCAACTGCGCCCCGGCCTTCCCGGCTTGCGGCCAGTGGCTTGTCTTGGAGCGCATCACCGTTACAGCGGTGGGCACGCCGCGGGTTTACACCGCGTTCCCGATTCTCCCGCCATTGGCGGGCACCCTTCAGTGCAGGCAATTAGGCATGAAGCATGCCGCATGGCAAGTGCATCAGGCCGCAGCTTCCTTGGCGCGGGAGAGGCGCTTGCGCTCATTGGGATCAAGCACGGCCTTGCGAAGCCGGATCGATTTCGGCGTCACTTCGACATATTCATCCTCGCCGATGTAGGCGAGCGCCTTTTCAAGGGACATGCGCACGGGCGGCGTCAGGATCATGGCTTCGTCCTTGCCGGAGGCGCGGACGTTGGAGAGTTTCTTCTCCTTCAGCACATTGAGTTCGAGATCATTGCCGCGCGTGTGTTCGCCCACGATCATGCCGGCATAGACCTTGGTGCCCGGCTCGATGAACATGGGGCCACGGTCCTGCAGGTAAAACATGGCATAGGCCACGGCCTCGCCCTCGCCGTTTGAAATCAGGGCGCCCGTGTGGCGGGCGGAAATTTCGCCCATGAACGGCGCATAGGAATGATAGAGGCGGTTCATGATGGCCGTGCCGCGCGTATCGGAGAGGAGCTCCGACTGGTAGCCGATGAGGCCGCGGGTCGGGGCGTGGAAAACGAGGCGCTGACGGCCCGTACCGGAGGGCCGCATATCGCGCAGTTCACCCTTGCGCTCCGAGACTTTCTGAACAACCACACCGGCATAGTCCTCATCGACGTCGATGATGACTTCCTCAATGGGTTCCAGCTTCTCGCCGGTGGTTTCATCGGTCTTGAAGACGACGCGTGGGCGGCCCACGGTGAGTTCAAAGCCTTCGCGGCGCATGGTCTCGATCAAGATGCCAAGCTGCAATTCGCCACGGCCCGCCACCTCAAAGGCATCGGTTTCGGTTTCCGACATGGAGACTTTCAGGGCAATGTTGCCTTCGGCTTCGCGCATCAGGCGCTCACGGATGACGCGGGACTGCACCTTGTCGCCTTCGCGGCCGGCAAGCGGACCGTCATTGATGCGGAACGCCATGGCAAGCGTTGGCGGGTCAATGGGCGTTGCGGCAATGGGTACAGTAACGGAAGGATCGCAGAAGGTGTCCGAGACCGTCGCTTTCACAAGACCGGCGATGGCAACGATGTCGCCCGCCTCTGCCTCATCCACCGGCACACGTTCAATGCCCCGGAAGGAAAGCACTTTTGAAACGCGGCCCGTCTCAACGGTTGAACCGTCACGCGCCAGAATCTTGACTTGCTGGTTCGGCTTCACCGAACCGGAGCGGATGCGGCCTGTGAGAATGCGGCCAAGGAACGGGTTGGCTTCAAGCGTCGTTGCCAGCATGCGGAAGGGACCAACTTCGACGACGGGCGGGGCAAAGTGCCTGACCACCAGATCGAACAGCGCGGCCATGTTTTCTTGCGGACCTTCGGGCTTGTCGGCCATCCAGCCATGCTTGGCTGAACCATAAATGATCGGGAAGTCGAGTTGTTCTTCGCTGGCATCAAGGGCGGCGAACAAATCAAACACTTCGTTCACCACTTCGATGTGGCGTTCGTCCGGGCGGTCGATCTTGTTGATGCAGACGATGGGGCGAAGGCCGATCTTGAGGGCCTTCTGCAGCACGAATTTGGTCTGCGGCATGGGGCCTTCGGCGGCATCAACCAGCAGCACCGCGCCATCCACCATGTTGAGGATGCGCTCCACCTCGCCGCCGAAGTCGGCATGGCCCGGCGTGTCGACGATGTTGATGCGGGTCTCCTTCCACATGAGGGAAGTGACCTTGGCAAGGATGGTGATGCCGCGCTCGCGCTCAAGGTCGTTCGAATCCATGACGCGTTCGCCCACCTTCTGGTTGTCGCGGAAGGTGCCGGACTGGCTGAGCAGCCGGTCGATCAGGGTGGTTTTGCCGTGGTCGACGTGGGCAATGATGGCAATGTTGCGCAGATCCATGGGAGCGCCAAACTTTCGTTAACTCTAGTGATCAGAGCAAATTCCGCCGGGGTTTCCGCGCCCCGCTGGAAGTGTTTGCTCCAACATATTGATTTCATGCGATTCATTCCGGCAAGCCGGAGATCGCGGAGAAGCCGTTAGCAGATGCAGCATGAATTGGCAATTTATCCTGACGTCAACCATTTAGGGCCAGAATCGGCCCATGTTTTCATCGCCCCAAGTCAATCGGACCACGGTGACATTGACGTTTCATGACGGCAGCAAGTCCATCGTGAGCGTCAAGCTGCCGCTCTCGGGCAAGCTTTCTGAAGCGCTCAACAGCCAGGACCGGTTTCTCGACGTGATCTCAGGCACGGGCGAGGCTTATTTCATCGCCAAGTCAAATGTGGCGCGCGCCGAAGCCACGGAAATCCCGCAAGCCACGCTTAACCAGCAGCGGCGCGGCGCCGACCAGGCGGCGCAGTTCAATCCATATGCGGTGCTTGGCGTTCAAAGCACCGCGAGCAAGGAAGAAATCCGCAGCGCCTATGTGGCTCTGGCCAAGATGTATCATCCGGACCGCTTCCTCACGCTCGATATTCCCCAGGAAATGAAGGACTATGCGGCGTCCATGCAGGCGCGCATCAATCTGGCCTATGAGCAGGTTGGCTAGCGCTTTCTGACCGCGTGGTCGGCATGTTGGATTCCTTTTGATTTAATCTTCTCCTCCCCCTCGACGGGGGAGGTGACGCCGGAGGCGTCGGAGGGTTGGCGGGTCACGCCCACCGATGGAGAAATGGGGCCGCTAATCCTTTTTCGTGAAGCTATCGAAGGCGGCGAAAAATTCTGCCCGCACCGCATCGTTCTCCATCAGGATTTCATGGAGCGAGGTGTTGATGGTGACGCTGGCTACCCCTGGCGTGCGGCGCAGGAATTCCTGGGTGGCGCGGTTGTCGACGATGCGCTCGCGGCCAGCGAGAACCATGAGGACCGGGCATGTGAGGCCGGTCCTGTAGGCGCCAGAGCCAAGCTGCTTGATGCTGCGCAGCGCGGCGTTGATCCATGAGTAGGTAGGCCCGCCCGAGCCCAATTCCGGGTGTTCCTTCAACAGGCGCGCGTCCCGGTCCCAGCGCCGGCGCTCGCTGGTCAGGGGATTGCCGTCAAATGGCGAGAACAGGAATGGCGTTTTCCTGTAGCCGGGAATGACGGCGCCACCCAAGCCTGCCGCAAGCGCTATGGCCGAGAAGAGAAAGGCAAGCCAGGGCGGCCAACGCCCATAGTTGAAGTCCAGCAGCG
>JBIOWL010000114.1:0-8537 GCA_044868645.1 Aestuariivirga sp. | reverse complement strand
CGCTTGGCTGCTGCTTTCGGGTAGAAGCGGGTGAGCCCATGCTTGTTCGAAAGATACTGCATGATGGCGCAGCTGTCCCAGATCACGCCATTGGGCAATCCCTTCATCTCGATCATCGGCGTCATATGCGCCGGGTTCTTCTTCAGGTATTCGGGGCTCCGCGTCTTGCCCCAGGCATCGTCCTCGACGAATTTGAGCTTTGCGGCCCGCACGAAGACGCGTGCCGCCATGTTGTTGACGCTTGGTTTCAGGATATGAAGTTTAAGTTCAGCCATGACGTTTCTCCCTCTAGGCTTGTGTTATGATTTGAACGGATTCTTAGGACCACGGTCCGATGACAGTGAGCCATTGCGGCGCGTAGTCAGGCGCTCAATAGCCTCCGCGATGTGGATTTCCTGGATGTTATAGTCCTTGGCTTCCACACGGATCTTGTGAGCCTCATGGATGACTTCAACATGGGTGAAGCCAGTGGGCGGCTCGAAAGTGTAGCAGGCGAGCTCGATCAGCAAACCGAGCGGGTCAGTAAAGTAGATGGAATTGAAAATGCCGCGCGGCCTGACGCCCGTGTGCTTGATGCCGCGCGCATCCAACCTTTCGATGGCCTGCAAAAACATCGCCTGCGATACGGAAAAGGCAATGTGATGCACGCATCCCGGTTCTGTCGGTGTCCGGCGTGGGTCGGCCTTGCGTCCTTCATCGGTGAAGATTGTGATGAGCCGTCCATCTCCCGGATCGAAGTACAAGTGGCTTTCCGAGGCCTTGTCCAGGTTAGGCTGCTCGAAGACAAAGGGCATGCCCAGAACGCCTTCCCAGAAATCGATGGAGGTTTGCCGGTCCGCACCCGTGAGCGTTATGTGGTGCAGGGCTTGCACCTGGATTTTCTTCAGTATCACATGTTTCTCCATCACTGACTGACGAGTTTCGATTTGTATTCACTGCGGGGCAACGACCCAAACGGCACCAGCGAAGTCTCAGTCTGCACAACAAGGACGGCCCTGAGCCGCGCCCTTATGTCTTCGGCCAGATGGTCGCTGGGGGCAGTATCTTTGGAAAGCTCAATCAGAAGAGGCAGCGGCGGCTCCTGCTTTACGCCCTTTTGCTTCAACTTGACCAGCACATTGCCGCTGACGGCGGGCGCAAATTCGCTGACGACTTCGCGGATTGCCGAAGGAAAGACATTGACCCCGCGCACGATCAGCATGTCATCGGTACGCCCGATGCAGCGCACCCGTGGCGCGGTCCGCCCGCACTTGCATGGGCTGGTCCAGACTTGCACATGGTCCCTCGTGCGAAACCGCAACAGCGGCGCGGCCTGATGCTGAAGGTGTGTGAGAACCAACTCTCCCGACGCACCATCTTCCATGGCAACATTCTTGCCCGATGCCGGGTCAATTAGCTCCGCGTGAACGAAACCACGCGCACCAAGATGCATGCCGCATTGATGTTCACATTCGCCCCATAGGGAAATGCCGATGTCACCGATACCCATGGCTTCTGTAACGCGAGCGCCCCAGCCTTTTTCCAATCTCTCGCGGAAAGCGGGCTCTCCCCCGCCCGGCTCTCCGGCGACCAGCACCCTCTTCACACTTGAGCCTGCGAGATCGAAATTCCTCTCCGCCGCCCACTCGATGAGATAGGCTGCGTAAGAAGGCGTCAGCACAGCGGCTTCCGGCTTCAGAAGTTCGATGGCTTTAATCAGCCGTTCCGTGTTCCCCGTGCCGACAGGAATGTGGCACAGGCCGATCTTATCCATGGAGCCAAGCGCCGCGCCGGCAACAAATGGCCCGGCATTATAGGTGGAGACGATGCGCTGTCCCGCCATGATGCCCGACGCGGCATAGCTACGCGCCGAACCGGTAACCCAATTGTCGAGGTCAGTCTGCGTGAGGGGAATATAGCTCGGCGTGCCCGTTGTCCCGCTGGTGGAATAGATGCGGACGATTTCGTCCCTTGTAGCGCATAGATGCGTGCCGATCGGATTGTCCGGTGTGCAGCTGGCGCGGAGTTCACTCTTTTCCGTGAAGGGCAGCGCGGCAATGCTGGAGAGCCCGCCTGCATCGGCCGCACGCGAAACCCCTGCCTTGCCCAGCTTGTCCTTGTAGAATTGCGAGCGCTCGAAGAGATACGCCACCTGGGCGCGATAATGCCCATCATCAATGGCAAGCTGTTCGCGCCACGGCAGCGATTCTATCTCAGGCGCAAGCATCAGGAGCGCATATTTGTTGCAGGCGGCACATAGCTCACTGCCTCTTCAGCCTTGTGCGCCATGTGGAAGCCGACGGGTGCCGCCTGTTCTTCCGCAAGATGCGCAAGAAGGCTCGCCACCCGCGCCAGGATGGGAATGGCTTTGGTCATGGCCGGAGGAAAGCCGATATCCAGCAATACGGCTGCAATGGCCATGGAGACATTCATTGGCAACGGTTTGGGAGAACGCGCAATTGCGTCAGCAACCTTTTCTGCCAGCGCCACATAAGTTCCGGCAAGTTTCCGCTCCCGCGCCAAAGCCAAGATGCGCGCCGCACGAGGATCGCCATCGCGATGCACCGGGTGCCCGAAGCCAGGAATTTTCGTGCCCGATGCGCGCAGCTTTGCGATTTCCTCGGCAACGTCACCCTTTCCGGATTGCAGCTGCATAAGCAGTGCTGCACATTGTTCTGAGGTGCCGAGGATCACAGGACCACAGCCAAGAATGCCGGCTGCCACCGCGCCATGGATGGAAGATGGATCAGCCGCCAGCGTCATCCTGGCGGATATGTTCGTTGGCATCATGCCATGCTCGGCGATCGCCACCAGCAAGAGATCAAGGAAGAAACACTGTTCCTCAGTCGGCTTCTGCCCCGTCATCAGCAGGATGAAATATTCGGTGAAGCTGAGGCGCCCCATCACGTCTTTGACGAGATCAAGGCCGCGCACCTCCACCCTGTCAGGATATGCCTGGCATATTCTGGTCTCGGCCGGTCCTGCTTTACCAATCTGCATGGGCAAATGATTGCTGATCGCGCTGCTAATGTAAATAGATTGGTGACAGTTTACCGGTTGGGCTGCGGGGTAGCGGTTGAATTGGAAAATGCAAACAAACAGTCGATAGTATTGCCTTCTCAAGGGAAAACTCAACTCTTCTGAAGCTGCACCGAAGTTAGCCTTTCTTGTCCTGCCAATTCTTCCAGGTCGGCCTGATGAGATCAAAGGGCTCTGCAATGCGCGCAAAGCCTGAGCCGAAGGTGCGCGCCACGAGGTCAAGCTTCAGCGTATCCACATGGCCGCGGGCCGCATCGATCAGATACTCGTCCTTGATATGGATGGCGAGCACCCGTCCGATCACCAGCACCTGATGCGGGCCGGTCACCACCGTGGCATGGTTGATGCACTCGAAGGACACGGGGCTTTCGGCAATCCGCGGCGGCTTGACGTGCTCCGAACTTGCCGTGGTAAGGCCGGCAAGCTCGAGTTCATTGAGGCCCGTTGGAGCGTCGATGGATGTGATGTTCATTTTTTCGGCAAGGCTCATCGGCACAAGGTTCACAACAAACTCGCCAGTGTCCATGATGTTGCGGGCCGAATCCTTGAAGCCCTTCTGCTTGTCTCCGATAATGCCGAGCGCAACGACGGGAGGCGCCGAACCCATCACGTTAAAGAAGCTGAAGGGGGCGGCGTTGATTCCGCCCTGTTTGTCCAGAGTGACCGTCCAGGCAATGGGGCGCGGCACCACGCTTGCCGCAAGCAGCTTGTAAGTGATGGAAGCTTCTGTTGTGTCAACATCAAAACGCATGGGAACCCCCGCCCCATCTAGCCATCAATGCCGATTGGCGCAATGAGTGGGGATTCTACGCTATTGAACAGCGGGCTGCGTGGCCCCAGCCCTTCTCCGTAGGCTCAAAGCCGCCTGATCATTGGGACTTCAAACCGAGCTCTGCCGCGGCGGAAGCAATCCTGCTTTTTGTCGCCGGGTCGTCTGAGAAAACCTCGAGGGCCTTCTGCAACGCTTTCTGCGCCACCTCTTGCTCTCCTAGAACCAGGCGTGAACGCATCAACTGTATCCAGCCATCCGCATCGCGCGGAGAACTCTCAAGGCGCTTGGCAAGGCGATCAACCATTCCCCGGATCGGATCGGCACTATCCAGCGCAGACATCGCTCCAGGTGCGGAAGGTTTCTCGGCGTCGGGAACCGCCGCGTTACCACTCGCTGCATCACCCTGCACGGGCGAAGCCGCGGCCCAATTATCGTTCCCGGACGCTTTCGCCTTTGCCTCTTCATATGAACGCTTTATGTCAGCCGACCCCGGGTTGAGTTTCAGGGCCTTCTCGAAGGCGCTTGCCGATTCTTCAAAACGTCCCGTATTGAAATAGGACCAGCCGAGCATCTGCCATCCATTGACATCGTCCGGCGTGGTCTTGAGCCGGTCTTCCAGCCGTTTGATCATCACATTCACATCGGGCAGAAGTTCACCGGTCTCCGGAGTGGAGGAAGTAGTAGAGGAAGCCTGCTGTATTCCGGTGGAACGAATGTAGTCGGCAAGCTGCATACCCATCTCGCCTTCCAGTCCATTAAGTGAGTTAGTTACCTCCGGCTGAGCTGTTGCAGAGCCGCTTCCGACATAAGCAAATGTTGCAACAAGGCCGGCGGCGAAAAGGAACAGGGCAACGGATACAGGCAGCGTTTGCGGGCCACCCCGAAGATATTGTGCGATCTGCTGACGCGGCGTCTTGATCTGGGCGAGGAGTGCGAGCCGCTCAGCGTCCGCCTCAGAATCAGTGAGCAATCCCTGCCTGAGACGGGACCTGATGCCTTCCAGGCGTTCCTTGCAGTCGACGAGGTCAAGCTGCTGGCCCGCCAAACCTTTCGCTTTCAGAAAGTAGAATATTACCACCATCGAAACGGCAACGAAGAACAAACCCAACACAAGCACCGGCATACGCCCTCCCCAACTCACTGCAAATCACGCTACGATCCGAAAGCTCATCAGCCTGCCAGCTTCTCCTCAGAACTTCTTGCGAAGCTCCGCGCGGACACCGAAATTGTCCTCCACACCTTCAAGAAGCTGATAGGTAGCATCGGCGCGGAAAAGCCAAGACTTGTTTATTGGAATCTGATAGCGCGTGCCGAACCCATATTGGGAATCTACAGCGCCGATGCCGTCATCATCAAACGGCTGCACCATCGCCACCTCGAAGACGAGCTGCTGATCCAGATTGAAGAGGTACTGCAGGCCGATAGCACCGCCCCATGCGTCAGAGCCGGAATCATCGAGCTTCGGGAAACCGGTCAGAGCATCAGTCTCGAAATTGATGCCGACATTCTTCAATATACCCGCATTGTTGCCGTCAACCAGGGGCACAGGGTTTCCGAAACCGACAAAGAAGTTGGCGTAAGGCAGCAATGTGCTCGGCAGGCCCGTGATGAGGCTGTTCTCCGATATGATTGCAAGGCCGTCGTTTTCGCCGGCGGCACCTTGCCCGACATTCGCGAACACGCGCGTTGAATTTGAAATGGTATTGTAATAGCGCCGCGTGTAGGCACCCGTGAGGAAATGCGTCACATTGCCCTCTTGGTCGCCCTCGCCATCGACCAATGCGTAGCCTGTTTCGATATAACCACCGAGTGCGTCGGCGAAGGCAGTGACACCAATGAGATTGTTTTCGTTGTTACCCGCTCCAAAGAGCCCGGCATTATCAACATCATCGAACGCAGCAAACACCGTAATGTCAAAGTTTGCAAGATCGAGCGCGGCCGAGTTCTTCGCAGGGAAGGATACCGCGCCGCCAAGGATGGCGTCGTTGGCCCAGATGCCGTTCTGCAGGAACAGCGGGAAGAGACCCACCGTGAAGGGAAGGTCAAACGAAGCCTCGTTGCCGGAGAAGCCGGTATAGATTGAGCCCAGATCGCCCTCGAAGAACAAGGTCTGCGGTTCGGGATCGAACTCGAAATCAAAGTCCCCGCTGGCATCATCCCCTGCGAATTCAAAGCGGGTAAACTGTGTGTCTTTCTGAAGCGGCGTGAAGAAGGCGTGAATACGCTCGGTGGCCGTCAGCTTGAAGTCAACATCGAGATTGACCCGGGTCGCGACCTGGGCGATCTCCTGGCCGTTGTTCTTGTTGAAAGCAACCGCCGTTCGCCAATCGCCGTAGACTGCCAGGCCCGGGAGCAGCAGGTTCTTTTCACCGAAAAACGAGCTGCTCTCATCATAGGAACCGGAGGTATATTGCTCGCGGCCAATCTCGATGGGCGGGCGTGGAGGTTCGACCGCGCTTTTCGCACCATAGACATCGGCCTGTTCCTGGGCCGCATACTCGCCTTCATATTGCGGATCGGAACGGAACAAGTCTTCCTTGCCGCTTGCGGCTTCTTCAGCCTCTTCGCACTCCTCGCCGTCCTCGCATTCTATATCCGCAGTGGGTTTGATTTCTTCCGCCTCGCCTTCCACACCCGAGGCGGGCTCTATTTCAAAGAAATCCGGCGAAGCCTGATCCTGCGTGTCGGCACCACCATCGTCTGAACTCGATTGTGCGTGCGCGTCAGACAACACGAGGAAACCGGTGACTGCCAGGGCAATGGCGGCAGTCGTTGTCCTGGCAAGGCACCCAGTACGAGTCATTCAATACGCTCCCAAACATGTTTCCCTTTTCGGAAACCAATTCCTGTGGTGCCGCCCCAGGAAGGCAATCTTCGGTTTTGCCGCTGTTACTTCACGTCGACTTCCACCGCGAAACTGTGGAAGTTCATGATGCGATCATTCATGCTCTGCTCCATTTCCTTGGTGGAGTTGACGAAGCGCATGAAGTAGATCGGCTCGGCACGGCTGCGCATGCGGAAGGCAAGACGGTATTTTCCTGGCTTCGTGATGAGCTTTCCGGGCACCTTGTATTTGGCAACCTTCTTGCCCAGCGGCGGTAGAGAGTGGTTCTCCATGCGCACCAGCGGCGGATGGTTGAGAACGGTGGTTGGGACCCCCGGCGGACGCAGCTGCGGCAGTGGATCGACATCGAAATTCACCGGCAAGTACATCTCGCGTTCCGTACCCTTGACGTTGGTCGTCAAGAACTTGGTCTGGAAGTGCACCAGCTGTTGATCCTTCTTGATGGTGCCCGCCGCGACCTCAAGACTGTGCAGATCGGCAATGTCACCATTCTTGTCGACGTAACCTGATTCCCAGACATTCTTGCCGTCGGGATCAATGAGTGCGACGTTCACCCAAAGCTGCGGCTGTGCACCCAGCGAACCGGATGGCAAATTGTGCCCCGTGTTCAAGTTCTTGATCGTGTAGGAAAACGCTAGATCTTTTCCGACTCGGGGAGCGCCCGCAATCTTGGGACCATCAATGGCGCTGCCGTTTTCAAGAACCTGCAGCCTGAGCTTGTCCCTCTCATCAAGCCTGGCGAGATTCTCGTCGACGATTGCCCGCGCTTCTTCGCGGTCAAGCGCATCGGCCCAGCGCTTGGGGAACTTCGGCGTGATCTTGCCTGCCGCGACCTTGTCCTCGAATTCGGTGGTGCCCCAGCCGGCGCGCCAGTCGAACTTCAGCCAGTCGCCCATTTTGATGGCTTGCGCTTTCGTATTGTGGGGGAAGACGCCAGGATGGGCGATGGAATAGCCCGGTCCGATGAAGCTGTGATTGGCGTGCTTGCGCCCAGGATTGATCTCTTTGCCGCCAACAATCGCGGAGGGCGCTGTTGCATAGCCCTTGGGCTTTCCAGGAATCTTGCCCATGTGGCAGTCCTGGCAGGTGACACCGGCCTTGCGGGCCGGGCTGTCGCGATACTGATCCCACACGATCTCGAGCTTGATGCCCAGGTTGACAGCAACCTGGTGGCAGCTGACGCAGAACTCAGATTTGGTGATCTGGTTGTTGGTGATCATGCCATCGTGGATGTCATTGCCGCGCCCATCGGGGCTGGTCTTGACGGAATAGGTGTCCTTGTCGGCGAGAACCTTCTTGATCACGCCATTCTTACCGCTGCCGTAAACCGGTTGGTTAATAGTCCCAGGCTCTACCCGGCGCTCACCATTGACCTTGCCATACTGTTCCTTGACGCGGTGGCAGGTGATGCAGGAAATGCCTTCGCGCGAGATCTGGGCCCGTTGCCAGAGCGGCGTCTCGCGATCCTCGCCGAGCTGTGTGCCGACCTGCTGATGGCAGCGCACGCAGAAGGTGCCGACAGTGCCTTGCGTCAGTTCCTGGAACTTCTGTTCGAATTTGTGGAACATGGGCGAGATCGACGCATAGGCATGATTCGAGGTGGCCCATTCTTCATAGATTTGCTGGTGGCACTCTCCGCACTGCGCAGCAGTGGGATAAAGCGAAAGTGTCTCCTCACTGATTTTGGCAGGAGTAGCTTTCGTCTTCTTTTGAAAAATCTGTGCTATCCCGCCGCCGATAATGGGCTTCTTGTCATTCTCCGCCGCCTCTGCCTGCGAGATCAGAACCGGATCAAGCGCAGCGCACATCAGCATAGCGCCGGTGAGCGCGCAGGAAAGCAATACAATGCTAGACAATTTCTTCATTGGCCCCACATAGTGTCTAAATAGAGTGGGCCGCCCC
>JBIOWL010000113.1:0-6899 GCA_044868645.1 Aestuariivirga sp. | reverse complement strand
TTGCTGAGCTTGACGATGCCTTTGAGGATGTTCGAGTAGTTGCTGGAAGAGGGTCTTGAGGCCGGAACCGATTGTTCGGGCGACAATGTGTGTTTGACAGTGTGCTTGCTGAGCGTAATCAACTGCTGGGCGGACAAGGCGCCGCAAATGCCCCGGTGCTGCGCCTCGCAAGCCCGGCAAAGCACCGGCACTTCCGAATTGTGAATATCGAGGCGCTGGCTCATGCTCTCTCGGTCTGGCTCCGGACCCTAAAGCTACAGTGTTGGGTTGTGCGCTGCAATGACGGTTGGCAAACTGCCGCAGTGGGCGGGCTTGCCCCTTGTGCGTCGTTGAAATGAGGCGCCGTAGGGGCTATTCCGGCGCAGGAAAGGCAAGCCCCATGGCCATGTCCGGCTAAACTCAAGCGCACCTTCAAGGATGTGCTGTCCGTTGCCGAAGCCGGGATCAGCGAGCTCGTTGGTGACGGCAACCACTATCAATCAAACATGATTTCTGCGGCCTTCAGCAACCTTTGAGGGCCAACACCCAGGCACAGGCGCTTCAAGCGGAGGCCTAATCGATGTGCTTCACATGTTTTCATCATGTGGGCAGCATCGGCATCAAAGGACAACGACCATGACCGACATCAATCACACAACCGGCAAGGACGTAAAGGCAAAAAAGGCGCAGGCCGTGACGGCGCTCCTCATCGCCATGTTCTTCTGGGGCACATCGGCGGTATTCCTGCGGACGACGGCGCTCACCTTGGCGCCGGAAAATGCGCTTGCCCTGCGTTACATGATACTCGTGCCGCTGCTCGCAATTGGCCTCATCATCACCGGGCAATGGCGGATTGCCAAAGCCGACTTGCCAAGGCTCATCGTTACGGCGCTTGCGGGCATGTTCGGCTCCGCCTGGTTTACCATGCAGGGCTTTGCCCGGGTTGCGGCGGGCCTCGGCACCGTGGTTCAGATGGTGGAGCCGATCATCATCGCATTTCTTGCGTTTGCCTTGATCGGTGAACCCCTGTCGAAACGCTTATGGGCCGGTCTAGGCATCTCCATTGCGGGCGGCATCGTGCTCTTCTGGCCCGATTTAAGCGCGGCCGCACAACAACCTGTGGACCCATGGGGCATTGCGGCACTTCTCTCAGCCAGCACCTGCTGGGCCATCTACACCATTGGCGCCAAGCCACTGCTGTCACGCTATTCCGGTTTCATCATCACGGCCTGGAGCACGCTGATCGCTGCGCCCCTCGTTTTCCTCCTGACAAGCAAATCCTATGGCGAACTCCTCTCGACCACACCATCAACCTCCTGGCTCGAAATTCTCTATCTTGCCGTGTTCAACTCGATCATGGGAAATGTTCTGTGGACCTACGGCACGCGGCACTTGCCCGGTGCTTCGGTGGGTTCATTTCTTTATTTGATGCCGGTCTTCGCAGTTGTCGCCGGATTTCTCTGGCTCGGCGAGCCTATTACGCCCTATCTCGTTGCCGGCGGCCTCATCGTGCTGGCGGGTGTTGCCTTGGCGCAGTCGCGTTCCAAGGTGCATTGAACGTTACGGCTGCAATGGCGATGATCACGTTGTGCGGGCAACCTCCCAATCAGATGAGTTCCGCCAGCATACGTGCCGCTCGCGCCGCACCATCCGCTTCAACCGGTCTGAAATGTGTGGGTGTTTCCAGGGCCGCCACCATTGCCTCGGCAATCAAATCCGGTGTGGACGTGGCAAACTCCATGCGCCTGCCCGCGCCATAGCGGTCAAGCCGATGGGCCACATGGAAGTTCTGTTCGAAATGATTTTTGAGCGGGAAATAGATGAACGGGGTTCCCGCTGCCGTCAGCTCCATGCAGGTGGTGAGCCCGCCTTGCACAAGTGCCAGATCGCAGGCGGCAAGATGCCGGTCGAGGTTGGGAACGAAAGCCCGCACCTCTATACCGGCAGGAACGTTGAGCGAGGCGGGATCAATGCGTGGGCCTGCCACCACAATCATGCGAAGCTCTGGCAGCTTGGCCCGCACTAAGGGAAAGCTCTGGATAATTCGCCGGATCAGATGCGCACCCACACCTGATCCGCCCACGGTGACGATGCACACGCGCTCATCCGGACGGTAGCCGAGGCTTTGACGCAACTCGGCGCGGCTGCCGAAAGTGTGCGGATGCTCGCCGATGATGTAACCGGCAAAATCGAAATGTTTGGGCACCCAATCACGCATCCCCGGCAAGTCCTTGCCGAAGGACAACGGAACTATGTCTTCCGGGTTGCCGACAAAGATGGCGCGGTCGCGCACTCCAGGGTGCTGCTCGACATGGCCGATCATCTCGGCATTATAGTCGGTGGTGAGAAACGCCTCGTGCTCTCCGCCTGAGGGCATGGGCACATAGCCTACAAAATCGGTGAACCAGGCGAGCCCGGCCCGCTTCAGTTCCGGATGCTCGTGCCAGTAATGGTCAATATCCCAGGCCTCATCGGCGATCACCAGATCATAGCCGCCTTCATCCACCGCATCCTGGAAGATCATAAAATTTTTGATTAGCACTTCGTCCATACGCCGGATGGCCTGGAAGCAGTTCAGGTCGTGCTCGCCCGATTCCAATTCGATATGCCGCGTTTCGCTAGCCAGCCGCGCACTCAGGGGATGGACACGCTCGCCGCCAGCCTCAAGCAGCCGCGTCACTGGATCCTGCGCCAGCCAGTCGACCTCAAGGCCCGGACGCAATTTGCGCAATTCCCGCGTGATGGCAATGTCGCGCCGCCCATGGCCGAGGCCTATGGGCGACGAGAGATAAAGCGCCTTCTTGGTTTTGCCGGAGCGGAGCGCATGCCGTTGGGGGGCTGTAAGGCCAAGCCTGCGGTCAAGAAAATCATTGATCAGTGCGTTAGACTTGGCGGGGTAGCGGCCAAGCGGATTGTGGCCGCCGCCCGGAATGGTCACCAACTCGGCCCCGGTAATCTCCGCCACGAGCTTGGCGCGCGCGTAAGGAACGATCTGGTCGTTGTCGCCGTGGATGATCAGCATTGGGCAAGCGATCTTGCGGTACATCGCCTCGCTTACATCGAACCCCGGTTTGTCGAAACGCTCGTCAACCGTCATGGCCAGCACCGGGCCCGTGGTTTCGTTGGCCCAGCCTATACCGTCCTCGATGTGCTTGGTTGAATGCGGCTCTGAAAAAATGTTGCGGACAAAATGCTCCGCAAAATCGGGATAGTTCGCCTGCCAGTACTGGCGGTTGTACTTGTTCCAGCCCTCGAAACTTTTCCGCTTTGCATAGAAATGCTCCGGCGTCTGGTAGGGGTGGACGGGCCCGATGGTTGCGCTGGTGCCTGCGAGTATGGCGGCCTTCACCCGTTCCGGGTGGTGCGCCGCGACGATGCAGGCGAGCGTGCCGCCAAAGGAAAGCCCCACGAGGATAGACTTTCCCGCATTAGTTGCGTCCATGACCGCGAGAACGTCATCGACATAGTTGTCGAGCGAGTAGGCGGCGACATCGGCTGGCCTATCTGATTTGCCGTTGCCGCGGCCATCGAATGTGATGCAGCGGAAGCGCTCGCTGAAATAGGGCAACTGCGCTTTGTAGATGCGCGAGTGGACGATGGCCCAGGTCGGCGGGAAGAACATGGTTTCCGGGCCGTCGCCGTAAATCTCGTAGAAAAGCCTGACCCCGTCACGCTCAATGAAACCTTCCGTGTCGGGCAGCTTTGCACGCATCACGTCACCTTTGGGACTGGCCCTTTTCAAGCTTGCGAATGAGCTCGCCAACGCTGCGCAGTGCCTTGCGGACGGGCAACTCACGAGTTTCCGCTCCAAGCAGAATATAGGCCTCGCCGCCGATGAATGCGGCACCCACCAGGGCCGCCACATCCTCCGGCGCGAGACCGGCAAAGCTGCCAAATCGTTCTTCCGCCTTGCGGGCGGTTAATGTCAGCAAATCCTGCCAGCGCAGGATTCCCGCCCGCACCACCTTGGCGATTTGCGGATTGGAATAGCCTGCCGCCCACAGCTCCTGCAGCACGCGCACGTAACCAGACGCGAGGTCCTCATCAAGATAGGTGCAGGCCAAGTCCCATTGCTCTGAAAGCTTTAGCGCCGGATTGCCGAACATCGCCTGCTGGCGGTGGAGCAACTCATCATTCAGGTATTCGAACAGCGCCAGCATCATCCCGTCCTTGGAGCCGAAATGATAGTGGATCTGGCTGAGCGGCACGCCGGCTGCCGTTGCGACATCGCGAGTCGACAAGGCCGAATAGCCGCCCTTGCGCAGAACTTTTTTAGCCGCCGCGAGGAGCGTGGCGCTGGTATCGATTTTTTTTGCCATCGCGGCGGTTTGTATCATGCCGACCTGCGCCACGGAATTATCATCGAGACGCGGGTTTTGTAGCTACGGTATTCATCGCCGAAGAAGCCGATCAGGTCACGCTCCTCCAAGAATATGCCGACGAATATATAGGCCGTGGTGACCGCTGCAAACAGCAGATGCCCGACCGTCATTGTGGGTGCCGCCCAGAACGCAATGATAAAGCCAAGATAGAGTGGATGGCGCACGAATTTATAAAAAAGCGGCGTACGGAAACGTTGGATAGGCATTGGCTTGCCGAGAAGGTTGTTGGCGACCTGATGCAGCCCGAACAGTTCGAAGTGGTTGATCAGAAAGGTGCTTGAAAACACCATCAGCCAGCCCACGAACGACAGCCCCAAGACTGCCATGGCAATTTGCGGATGGCCGATATGCCAGACCACGGCGGGCAATGGCCGCCATTGCCAGAACAGCAGAATGAGCAGGAGACTGGCGAGCAATACATACGTGCTCCGCTCAATCGATTTCGGCACATATTGCGTGAACCATGCCTTGAACGGCTGACGCGCCATCACACTGTGCTGGATGGCGAAAGCGGACATCAGGAGGAGGTTGACAAAGAGGGCTTCGGCCAGCGGAACGACCGTTCCGGTATCAATCGTCTTTGGCACCACGAGACCTGTCACGAAACCAATAGCATAGAGGATGGTAGCGAAAAATACGGCGTAGGCGGCCAGCCCGTAAAAAAAAGCAATGAAACGGCCCATGGGAATCTCCTTTGCTCTGGGTAAAACAGGGCGCAATATAATTCGGTCGACCGACCGAGTCAAGGTTAAACTGATCATGCTTTTCCAGAGTTCGCTTTGCCGCGCCCGTCTCTATTATTCAGGAAAAATGGCGCACCCGACAGGATTCGAACCTGTGACCTCTGCCTTCGGAGGGCAGCACTCTGATCCAGCTGAGCTACGGGTGCTTTGGTGCCAGTCCTGCCGCTATAGCCGAGCAAGGTGCATCAAGCAATTGCGAGTGCAAACTGCTGATTTTCTGGGATGAATTGGGCTGTTAACGCTTCATCAACCCTGTTTGGAAATCGCCGGACTGGAAACACCGTACTGGTTGGAGAGTTGCTCCACAAGGCCTTGAATTTACTCGATCTCAAAACTGGACAGCATTTCATGAGCAGCAGCACGCAAAGCAACCGGAGCAAACAGGGCTACAGGGTTGACTGGGTCGACTATGCCAAGGGCATCTGCATCATCCTCGTTGTGATGATGCATTCGACGCTCGGTGTCGAAAAAGCCCTTGGAGAGACGGGCGCCCTCAACGCTTTCATTGAATGGGCGCGGCCCTTCCGTATGCCGGACTTCTTCATGATCTCGGGGCTGTTCCTGGCCCGCCGCATCAACGCGCCCTGGCGCGACTACCTCGACAAGAAGGTGGTGCATTTTGCTTACTTTTACATTCTGTGGATGACCATTCAGTTCGCCCTCAAGGGCTATGGCATTTATGCGGATGGGGGCCTCACGGAACTGGCGCGGCAATATGCGCTGGGCTTCATCGATCCCTTCGGCACGCTGTGGTTCATTTATCTCCTCGCCATCTTCTTCGTGGTAACGCGCCTTCTGGAGGGCGTGCCGAAGCTTCTCGTCTTTACCGCCGCGGCGGCGCTTGAGATTGCGCCCATCCACACGGGCTGGATGGTGCCGGACGAGTTTGCCGCACGCTATGTCTATTTCTTCGTGGGTTACTGGCTGGCCTCTGAGATCTTCGCATCGGCGCAGGTGATGTGGCAGCGGCGGCTTTTCACGGTGTTCGCCCTTCTCGGTGTCTGGTCTGCGGGCCATGGCTGGATGGTGCTCAATGGCATGTCGGACATGCCGTTCGTGAGCCTCATGCTGGGACTTGCCGGCTGCGGCGCGGTGATCACGGTTGCGACATTGATTTCGCGCGCGGGCTGTGTGCAGTGGCTTCGTTATCTTGGCGAGAATTCCATCGTCATCTATCTGGCCTTCTTCCTGCCCATGTCGGTGACGCGAACCATTGGCCTCAAACTCATGCCCGACATTCATCCGGACATGTTGTCGGCGGCCACCACCTTTATGGGCGTTGCCGTGCCCGTGCTCATGTTCTGGGCGGTCAAGAAAACGCCACTGTCAATCCTGTTCAGGAGACCCCAATGGGCCAGCCTGAAGCAGGTGGCAGAGAGGAAACAAGGCTGGCATAGTGGGCCGCATGACAGCCTCCCACAAGCTCAAAGCCGGTGACCACCTCTATCTGATCGACGGCTCGGGATATATTTTCCGGGCCTATCACGCGCTGCCGCCGCTGACGCGGAAAAGCGACGGTTTGCCCGTGGGCGCGGTGCAGGGCTTCTGCAACATGTTGTGGAAGCTCCTCACCGACAAATCCGCCGCCACAAAGCCCACGCATCTTGCCGTCATCTTCGATTATTCGAGCAAGAGCTTCCGGAATGAATTTTACGAAGACTACAAGGCGCACCGGCCCGAACCGCCGCCTGACCTCAGGCCGCAATTTCACCTGATCCGGCAGGCCACCAAGGCTTTCAATGTGCCTTGCATCGAGCTTGAAAATTACGAGGCCGATGACCTGATCGCCACCTAT
>JBIOWL010000112.1:0-2386 GCA_044868645.1 Aestuariivirga sp. | reverse complement strand
AGCTTGGTGACCGAAACGCGGGCCTTGTCCTCCACCAGCGGCTGATCGCTGGTTTTCACGCAGACAATGGCATTGTGTTCATGCAGGCCCTGGAAATGCTTGAGGCTGTGCATGAGCGAGGTGGGCGCTGCATCGGGTGTCTGGGTGAGATAGATGGCCGTGCCCTTGACGCGATGAACCGCGCTCTTGGCAAGGCTCTTTACCACGGTTTCAAGTGGTGCCTCCATGGCGCGGGTCGTCTGGGCAACTTGCCGCGCGCCGGTACGCCAGGTCATCATCAGGAACATGATGAAGGCACCAAGGGCCAGAGGCATCCAGCCGCCATTGGCGATTTTCAGGGCATTGGCGCCGAAGAAGATGATGTCGATGGCAAGGAGCGGCACCATCATCAAGAGCGTTGCCATGAGCGACCAGCGCCAGCGCAGGTGGATGACGAAGATTGCCAGCAGCGCCGTCACGATCATCGTTCCCGTCACGGCGATGCCATAAGCCGTCGACAGGTTGGATGATGTCTGGAAGGCAAAGACCAGGACGATGACACCAATCAGCAACAGCCAGTTTACTTGCGGCATGTAGATTTGCC
This sequence comes from Aestuariivirga sp., assembly GCA_044868645.1. Taxonomy (GTDB): domain Bacteria; phylum Pseudomonadota; class Alphaproteobacteria; order Rhizobiales; family Aestuariivirgaceae; genus Aestuariivirga. The sequence goes on along the minus strand of JBIOWL010000112.1, from coordinate 1,803 downwards.
CCGAAGTGGAATGGGAAGTGAAGTTGATGGAAAGCCGCGGCATGAGGCCAAGCTGTACCGCTTGCCGCGTCATGGAATAGGCGCCGGTGATGACGGCCTGGCTGGCAATGATCGTGGCCGCCGTGGCCAGCGCCACCACGGGAAGCAGGGCCCATGAGGGCACCATGTGGAAGAAGGGGTTTTCAAGCGTCTCGGGCCGGTTCAGCACCAGCGCGCCCTGGCCGATATAGTTGAGCGTGAGACAGGGCAGCACGACGAAGAGCCAGGCATATTTGATGGGCGCCCGGCCGAAATGGCCCAAGTCCGCATAGAGTGCCTCAGCGCCGGTGACGGCGAGGAAGACAGCGCCCAGCACCACAAGGCCGATGATGCCGTGGGAGCTCATGAAGGTGATGGCCTAGGATGGGCTGAAGGAGAGCAGCACCGATGGCCTGTCCATGATGTTGGCAATGCCGGAAGCGGCAATGGCGATGAACCAGACAAGCGTGATGGGGCCGAAGAGTTTTGCCACCGCCGCCGTGCCGCGCGACTGCACCGCAAACAGCGCAATGATGATCGCAAGGGAAATCCAGATGATATAGGGCTCGAAGGCGGGTGTGGCGACGTTGAGGCCCTCTACCGCCGAGAGCACCGAGATGGCCGGCGTGATGATGGCATCGCCATAGAAGAGGGCGGCGCCTACAACGCCGAGAACAGGAATGATGGGAATGAACTTGCCGCGCCCGCGCTGGGCGAGCGCCATGAGGGAAAGCGTGCCGCCTTCGCCCTTGTTATCGGCATTAAGCAGGATGAAGACATATTTGACGGTGACGACAAGAACGAGCGCCCAGATGATGAGCGAAAGCACGCCGAAGACCAGCGTCTCGTTCACTATGGCGTCCTGATGCAGCCCCGCCTTCACCGCCTCGCGCAGCGCATAGAGCGGACTTGTGCCGATGTCGCCATAGACGACGCCGATGGCGCCGAGCGCCAGAATCCAGAAGGAGGCCGGCCGGACCTGTTGGCCCGCGCCGTGCCCTGAAATCCCGGGGTCGTCTGGTGCCTCCGAGGCTGAAGCAATGTTGCTCATGATGAATCTCCTGTAATGCTGCACTGCAGCAAGGCGGGCGGATATGCTCCCGGTCAATGCAGATGAAAACTGCTATGCTGGCATGGCTGGCGCGTGGACTTGCCATGGGTGGCGGCCGGGTGCGGCTTTTCCGGTTTCATAAAGCCGTTATGAAACAGTGGGTTAATGTATGGGCATAAAGCATGCCAGGAACTATGGTTGAGGGAGTGTTGTAATGGAATCGAGACCAAAGGAGGCTTTGCACCTCTTAAAGGAGGGCGGTTTCCTGCTCGGACCGGAGTGGGACAAGGCCCATGCCATCTGCCAGGAGGCGGAGGGGACATTTGAATATGATCTCGTCCATGCGCTGGCCCACTGGATCGAGGGCGATATCCAGAACCGCGACTATTGGTACCGCCGCGTCGGACACGGCTGGAAGCACGCTGAAACCATTGAAAAGGAGTGGGAGGGGATTGCGGAGAGATTTGGAACCTGATGTTCTGCTTGGGCGTTCCATTCCGGTATCACTCTGGTGACAGGAGTTTTCAATGGAAAAGGAAATCATCGCACTCGAAAAGTCGTTCTGGCAGGCCATCGTCGATGAGGACACCGACAAGGCCGTCTCCATGATTGACAAAAAATCGCTATTGACCGGTGCGCAGGGCGTCAATGCGTTGACGCCCAGCGACTACAGGAAGATGGCGCAAATGTCAGACTGGAAGGTCCATTCCTTCGACCTCAGCAAGATCAATGTG
>JBIOWL010000111.1:0-7324 GCA_044868645.1 Aestuariivirga sp. | reverse complement strand
TTTGCCGATGAATGCAAAGCAGGAAAATCTCCGCGGCATTGCCGTGGTCGATGTCGGATACACAAACTCCAAAGTCGTGCTTTATTCTCCGGCACTCGCAGTATTGGGCGAACGCAAGATCACAAGCCCGCACCATGACGGCAGGCACTATCGCGAAATCGATGTCGGGCCCATCATTGAATTCGCCGCTCGCGCCCTGCGCGAACTCGATGCGATGAGGCCTATCGACAAGATTGTGGTTTCAGCCCATGGCGCCTGCATTGTGGCTCTGGGTGCTGACGGTGTGCCTGCGGTTCCTGTAATGGACTACATGTCCGAGCCGCCAGCCCAGGTTCTCAAGGCCTATGAAGCGGTGATGCCGGATTTCGCCGAGGCCTTCACCCCGCCACTTCCCATGGCGCTGCTGCACGGGCTGCAGCTCTTCTGGCAGCAGCAGGCCATGCCGGAGCAATTTGCGAAGGTGGAGACAATACTCCCGCTCATGCAATATGTGGCCCATGCTTTGGGAGGCCGCGCTGTTTCAGAAGTCTCATCCATGTCCTGCCAGTCGCATCTCGTTGACATGCGAAATGGCGGGCCTTCATCGGTAGCTAAAAGCTTCGGCTGGGACAAGCTCTATGCTCCGCAGGCCAAGGCCTGGGAGGTGATCAGCACGCTCAAGAGCGAACTGCGCAGGCCTGCGTTCAAGGGCCGGGGCGAAATCCTCGCTGGCGTCCATGACTCCAACGCCAACTTCCTCCGCTATCTGGCGGCTGGGCAGGAACACTTCACCCTTCTCTCCTCCGGCACCTGGATCATCGGCTTCGACACCGATGCGGAGATTGCCGGGCTCGATCCCGCCCGCGACATCGTCGCCAACAAGAATGTCTTCGGCAAAACCATCGCCTGTTGCCGCTTCTTTGGGGGAAAAGAATTCGAACTGGTGGCTAAAGGTGCTGACGGCGCACAGGCCAACGCCGGACTCATCGAAGACTTCGTTGCAAAAGAGGTGATGGCACTTCCGTCCTTCACCGATTCCGGCGGACCTGTGCCGGGAACGGCTCTCAGAGGCAGGATTGTTGGACCATTCGCGGAAGGAGCCCAAGAGCGCGCCAGTCTTGCCTCACTCTATTGCGCCTTGATGGTTTCGGAATCCCTCGACGCCATTCACTCCCACGGCAACATCATCGTCGATGGTCCTTTCTCGCAGAACAAAGCCTTCCTTGCCGTTCTCGCTGCCCTGCGCCCGTCACAAACACTCTTTGCATCCGGAGCGCGCGATGGCACGGCAGCAGGCGCTGCCTGCCTTGCCTTGATGCCGGACGGCTTGCTGCCGCATATTGACGTGCCGCTCCGCCACATTGCGCCTGCCGTCCTTCCAGGCCTCAAGGCCTATCAAGCAACGTGGCGCCGCAGAGCACAGGAGAATGCCGATGTTTGACCATGTGGGTTATGCCGTCACCGACCATGCGAAGTCCTGCTCCTTCTATCTGAAGGCGCTTGCGCCTCTGGGTTACACCGTTCAGATGGAAATCACCCCCGAAATGACAGGCGCCGGGGCTGCCACCGGTTTTGGGATTGACCACCCCACCCTCTGGATCGGCGAAGGCGAAAAGAAAGTTTCAGGTGTACATCTGGCTTTTACGGCGAAGGACCGAGCCACCGTCGATGCTTTCTACAAGGCAGCTATCGCGGCCGGCGGCACTGACAATGGCAAGCCGGGCATAAGGCCTCATTATCACGAGAACTATTACGGGGCCTTCGTGCTGGACCCCGACGGCAACAACATTGAGGCCGTCTGCCACGCGCCCGCCTAACGACAAAGCTTAAGGGAGCGGAAACTTCTCGGGCGCACACTCAACCGGATTTGTGTGTGAGTGGAGTCGTGCCATGCAGCCAAGGCCCCCATCAAGACCTCATGTGCTGTCGCGTTACCGCGAAATTCTCTCCTGTCCTCCCGTTGAAGCAGGTGGGCTCGCCGGCGAAATCCGCAAAAGAGGCAATGTGCCGGTCAGCTTCGGCGCTGATATTGTGGTCGAGCTTACCCGCCAGGACATCAAGGAAAACTGGCGGTCTGCGAAAGCCTTGCGCCGCCAGGTGGCAGGCGCCATGGCTGCAGAACTGGGTCACCGCCTGTGTCAATGCAATGACCATGACAATCATGTCGATCACGCCGGGGAAGCGGCGGCCTGTTTCTTCCTGTCGCTCCACCATGAGGGCATCCCGCTGAGCGAGGCCCTGCAGGGCTGCCGCATCCTCTGGGATGAACAGCGCTATCGCGAAAAGGTGGAATACCTGTCCTGAATCAAGGCGGTCTGGACGCACCTAAACCGCCATGGTCTGATGGGCCATGGATACTCCCGTTTCTGCTGCTGACTATGGCCGTTCATTGCAAGGCCTTGGCGTCAACCTGATCGTCGGCAATGTGGACCGGGCCATTCACTTTGCAACGGAAGTACTGGGCGCAACCGTCTTCTTCCGCACCGATGTCTTTGCCGCCATGAGGCTCCACGACGCGGATTTCATGTTCCACATTCCCTCTTCCTATCGGGGCAATGAACTCCACGGAACGCTCACAAGTGATGCCCCGCGCGGCGTGGGCGTGGAATTGCGCTGTTATCATGTGGACCCCGACTGGGCCGAGGCCAATGCCAGAAGGCTCGGCTACACCGTTCTTGCCGGTTCCATCGACAAACCCCATGGCTTGCGCGAATGCATGCTTCTGGACGATGATGGCTTTGTCTGGATCCCCTCCCGCCATCTGCCGAAAGCATCATGAAAACCCTCGATCTTCCCAACGGCTATTATGAACTGCCGCCCGGCAAGCTTGCCAACATCGTCACCTGCCTTGAAATGAAGGCAGCGCCCCAGCGCACCCTCGTTCCTTTCCCGCCCGATCTTCACCTCAAGCGTTTCGGCGCGGGCGATGTGGCCGCCCATCGCCATCTCTTCCGCGCCGTCGGCAGTGACATCATGTGGTTTTCGCGCCTCGTCATGAAAGATGAAGACCTTGCGACGATCCTTTCCAATCCGGCGATCGAATCCTATGTGCTGATGCGTGGTGGCGAAGCGCTTGGCATGCTTGAGCTCAACTTCACTGACATGCCCAATTGCGAACTGGCCTTCTATGGTCTCGTTCCTGAAGCCATCGGCAGCGGATTGGGCCGCATCCTGATGGATGAATCGATCAGGCGCGCCTGGGGAAAACCCATCTCCCGTTACTGGGTCCACACCTGCAATTTCGATTCTCCCCAGGCCTTGCCCTTCTATATGCGCTCGGGCTTTGTGCCTTACGCCCGCATGGTGGAAGTTCATGACGATCCGCGCCTCCTTGGCAAGATGGACATGGATGCCTCGGCGCAAATTCCGGTAATCCGATAGTCCCGGTTAGGCCGACGTTAACGCACGCTCGGTTAGGTTGAGGTTTCAGGCTGTTTGTGCGGGTTGGCAATGCTTTCGATGTGGTCGGCTATCGGCCTGGAAATACCCTTGACCTTGATTCTGCTGGCCCTTCTGGGATTGCGGACACGCGTCAATCCAAGGGCGAGCCTGCACGTCAATGCAAGTCCCGCCAAACTTTTCGAGGTCATCGATTTCTTTGACGGCAAGCAGGAGAACTGGGGCCGCACCCGCACTCTCGTGGAAATTGTCGAGCCAGAAAGCGGATTGTTCCGAAAAACCTATGTGACCACGCTGTCAACAGGCTTCGAACAGCGTTCGTCCGCCCTGTTTTCCATTGCCCGCCGTGAGGTGCCTTCCCGCCTCGAAATCAGGCGCGAAGGACTGGAAGGGAAAAACCTCGCCAATGAACTGCTGTACCAGACATACACGGTCGCACCTGAAAAAGGCGGATGCCGCCTTACCGTCCGCTATAATTGGGGGCCCCGCCCCCTTCTTTCCCATCTCACCGCCAGAGCCGATCTCTGGGGCGGAACTTTCCGCATCAAGAGCCTTGCTGAAACCGGCGTGCCCAATGAGAACGCTTACTTCCTGATCTCGATTTCCATGGCGGTCCTGACCGGCCTTCTCACTTTCGCGGCCTTTGCCACTTTGATCGGTGTCGAATTCGCAACACTCGTCATTGTTGCTCTTTTCGTTCATGAGTTCGGCCATCTTCTCGCCTATTGGCTCATGGGCCAGCCCTGGGGCCGCATGATCTTCCTTCCTTTCTTCGGCGCTATTGCCGTGCCGCGCTTAGCCTTTCAAAGCCAAGGCCAGTCTGTCTTTGCCGCCTTGATGGGGCCGGGCTTTTCGGTGCCTTTTGCAATCGCCTGTGGCGCGGCCAGTCGCTTCTGGCCAGCCTATACCGAACATTTCCTGGGCCTTGGCCTCATCACCGTTGCCCTCAATCTCTTCAACCTTCTGCCCGTAGAGCCCCTTGATGGCGGTGTTGCACTGCGCTCCGTCTTGACCCGCATCATGGGGGCACAAGCCCGCTTCGGCCTGATGCTTGTCGGCCTTACACTGATGGTCGCCGGCAACTACCTCAATCAGATTCTCCTGATGATCTTCGGTGGCATTGCCGTCATCGCCAATATCAGGAACCGCACCATCGATGCCGGGCTCTCGCGGCTTTCGACACTACAGGTGTGCATCAGCTTCTTCGGCTATGTCGCCCTGGTATCGGCCTACGTCACCCTGCTCCGCCTCTACTTGTCGGGCGCCCCCGTTATCCAGAGCTGATCTTGCAAAAGTGATGGGGCTTGGCCATGCAGTGCCGCCATGACGGCAAGCGCATTCATGAAGGCCTATGGCGAAAGGGTGGCGGCAGGCGAACTGCGGCCCGACCCGGCGCAGGAATCCGTTGCGCACCGGCTTGAAGTGCTGACCGAAGTCCTGGAACAGACCACCCGGAAAAACGGCAGCCTGATCGGAAAACTTTTCAAGAAAACGGTGGAGCCAGCGAAGGGCGTTTACATTCATGGCGAAGTGGGCCGCGGCAAGACCATGCTGATGGACCTCTTCTTCAGCAACCTTGCCATCGCCGAAAAGCGCCGCATCCACTTCCACGCCTTCATGCAGGAAATTCACGGTGAGCGCACCCGCCTCATGGGCGACAATGTCATTGGCCGCATCGCCGGCCACATGGCGCGGAACTTGCGGCTGCTCTGCCTCGATGAAATGCAGATCGCCGACATAGCCGATGCCATGATCATCGGAAGGCTCTATGAGGCCTTGCTCGCACACGGCGTCACGCTCGTGACAACTTCCAACGTGGCCCCGGAAGGGTTGTACAAGGATGGCCTCAACCGCGGCCTCTTCCTGCCCTTCATCGCCAAATTGCACAAGACCATGGATGTCGTGGAGCTGCCCTCGCCAACCGATTATCGCCTCGGCCGCGTCCAGGCCAAGGCAACCTACCTTCACCCGGCGACGGCGGAAAACCGCGTGGCCTTCAATGAACTCTGGCGCGACCTCACCGATGGCGCCTCTGGCCAAAGCGAAACACTCGAAATTCTTGGCCGCAAGCGTCTGGTGCCAAAGGTGGCTCACTCTTGCGCCGCCTTCACCTTCTTCGAACTCTGCAGCGAGGCCCTGGGACCGCCCGACTATCTCGCCATCGCCAAGGCCTACCGCACTGTCTTCATCTCCGGTGTACCGAAACTCAAAGCCTCCCAGCGCAATGAGGTGAAGCGCTTCATCCTGATGATCGATACCTTCTACGATTCTGGAACGCGGATCGTGGTTCTGGCGGACGGCGCTGCAGACGAGATTTTCCCCAAGGGCCATCATGGTTTTGAAAGCCGCCGCACCGTCTCGCGCCTCAAGGAAATGCAGTCAGTCTCCTGGTGGGGCGCATCCATTGTCGAAACTTGAGGGGCGCGCATCATTCATGTTTTGCGTAAGTTCAAAGTCGAACTTGATTGATATGGGCTTTCGCGCTTAGAGACATGCCGGTTTTGCACTGCAACATGCCGAAATAAGGCAACAAAGAGGAATCCCATGGCGCGCAAGAAAATCGCATTGATCGGTGGTGGCATGATCGGGGGCACGCTCGCCCACCTCGCGGCCTTGCGCGAACTGGGCGACATCGTCGTCTTCGATATTGCCGAAGGCCTGCCCCAGGGAAAAGCACTCGACCTCTCCCAGTCAGGACCCGTTGAAGGTTTTGACGCCAAGCTCTCCGGCACCAATGGTTATGAAGCGATTGCCGGCGCCGATGTCTGCATCGTCACGGCCGGCGTGCCGCGAAAGCCCGGCATGAGCCGCGATGATCTTGTTGGCATCAATCTGAAAGTCATGAAGGCCGTGGGCGAGGGCATCAAGGCCCATGCGCCAAATGCCTTTGTCATCTGCATCACCAATCCGCTCGACGTCATGGTCTGGGCCCTGCAGAAATTTTCTGGCCTTCCCAAGAACAAGCTGATCGGCATGGCGGGCGTGCTGGACTCGGCGCGCTTTCGCCATTTCCTCGCTGAGGAATTCAATGTCTCGGTGAAGGATGTTACCGCCTTCGTGCTCGGTGGCCATGGCGACACCATGGTTCCGCTCACGCGCTATTCCACCGTCGCAGGCATTCCCGTGCCCGATCTCATCAAGATGGGCTGGTCCACCCAGGAGAAGATCGACAAGATCGTCCAGCGCACGAGAGATGGCGGCGCCGAGATTGTCAATCTGCTCAAGACGGGTTCCGCCTATTACGCGCCCGCCTCCTCCGCCATCGCCATGGCCGAGAGCTATCTCAAGGATTATAAGCGCGTGCTGCCCTGCGCGGCCTATCTCAACGGCCAATATGGCGTGAAGGATACCTATGTGGGCGTTCCTGTTGTCATCGGCGAAAAAGGTGTCGAGCGCATCGTCGAGGTGGCGTTGACGGCAGAAGACAAGGCCGGATTTGACAAATCTGTTGCTGCCGTTCACGGGCTCATGGACGCAGCCAAGAAACTCGCACCGGAACTGGCCTAGTACAAAGAAACGTCATTCCCGCGAAAGCGGGAACCCAGCTTTCAGCTGCTGGGATGTCTGACAAGCTGGATACCCGCCTTCGCGGGGATGACGAGTGGGAAAGGTAAGTTCGAACGATGAACATCCACGAATACCAGGCCAAGGAAATTCTCCGCTCCTTTGGCGTGCCTACGGGCAAAGGCGCGCCCGCCTTCACCGTCGATGAAGCGGTGAAAGCGGCAGAGGGTCAGCCGGGACCAGTATGGGTGGTGAAGGCCCAGATCCATGCCGGCGGGCGTGGCAAGGGCGGTGGCGTGAAGGTGGTGAAATCCATTGCCGATGTGCGCACGGAAGCGCAGCGCATGCTGGGCATGACGCTCGTCACCCATCAGACAGGCCCCGCCGGAAAGCAGGTGAACCGCCTCTACATTGAGGAAGGCACCGCAATTGCCAAGGAGCT
>JBIOWL010000110.1:0-3756 GCA_044868645.1 Aestuariivirga sp. | reverse complement strand
GCATTTTCACCGCGCGGTGTCCAGGACTATTTTCAACAGATAGGTTTTTACTGCAAAATCCTGTACTTAAGCGATATGGCCAAAACCGCTCAAAAGGGGCCGCCACGGCAAATCTGTCAGGCGATTCGATCAGTGCACGCTGGCGGGCGTCAGGTCATGCTCCAGCGCCGATCCAAGGGCAGCCTCGCGCGAGCCTGAGATCGAGAGCGGCGTTCCATCGGCATTGTAAAGGCAGAAGAGTTTCGCCTTGGCCGGAACATGGGCCTTCTCGCCCAGAAGCGCCCGCGCCTCATCGGCTTCGATCTCGCGCACATAGCCTAGAACGCCGCCGCCGAGCTGCGCCAAGTCCTGGGGTGACAATGTGATCCGTTCCATTTTCAATCTCTAACCTCGATGCGCAGGATCTTTTTTTCCGCCGCGCGCCGGACAAGTGTAAGGGTCAGCAACCCGTTTTCGAGCTGGGCGCCTTCGACCTCCATGCCGTCTGCCAGCACGAAGGACTTGGCGAATGAGCGCCCGGCAATGCCGCGATGCATATAATCGCGCTTGCCTTCCTCCTGATGGGCGCCACGGATGGCAAGCTGACGGTCTTCGACCATGACCTCCAGATCATCCTTGGCAAAGCCCGCGACGGCCAAAGTAATGCGCCAGCTCTCGCCCGCCGTTGCAGAAGCCGGAAACCGTTCGATGTTGTAGGGCGGAAAATTGTCTGTCGCCTTGGAAGCCTGATCGAGCAGGCGTTCGAAATGCTCGAATCCCAAGAATAGCGGCGATGAAAACACCGAAACACGCGACATCTTTTGCCCTTTCAAAGCGGCTTCCGCCAGGAAGCGTCCTAAAGGCCCGCTGCCCGCGTTTGCCAAGATATGTGGTCGGTTTCGCCGGTCTTCAAGCCCGCTTGCCAAACCCCTGAATTTGTCGTGATGTAGGCCAAGGCTTGATCAGCCGGTCAAATTTACAGGGAGACAATCATGATCAGGAAATTACTCGGCGCAGTGGCGCTTTCGGGTCTGCTGGCGGCGTCAGCATTGGCTGCGGACAATAAGCCCGCCATCGTCTTCGACATCGGCGGCAAGTTCGATAAGTCCTTCAACGAATCCATGTTCAATGGCGCCGAAAAGTTCAAGGGCGAAGCGAGCGTTGCCTATGGCGAGTTCGAAATCGCCAACGAAGCCCAGCGCGAGCAGGCCATCCGCAACTTCGCCGACCAGGGCTTCTCGCCCATCATCGCGGCGGGTTTTGCCCAGGCCGCGGCCGTGGAAAAGGTGGCCAAGGAATATCCTGAGCTCAAATTCGCCATCATCGACATGGTGGTGGAACTGCCCAATGTCCAATCGATCGTCTTCAACGAACATGAGGGCTCCTACCTCGTCGGCATGCTGGCTGGCATGTCCACCAAGTCCGGCACCGTCTCCTTCGTCGGCGGCATGGATATCCCGCTCATCCGCAAATTCGCTTGCGGCTATGTGCAGGGCGTGAAGGCGGCAAAGCCTGATGCCAAGGTCATCCAGAACATGACGGGCGACACGGGCGCTGCCTGGAATGATCCGGTGAAGGGCGGTGAAATCACCAAGGGCCAGATCAGCCAGGGTTCTGACGTGGTCTATGCCGCAGCCGGCGCCACCGGCCTCGGCGTTCTCAAGGCCGCTGCCGAAGCGAAGATCCTGTCTATCGGCGTCGACGCCAACCAGAACTATCTCTATCCCGGCCAGGTTCTCTCTTCCATGCTGAAGCGCGTGGACGTTGCCGTCTACAACGTGATGAAGGATGGCGTTGACGGCTTCAAGCCGGGCATCCACGCTCTTGGCCTCGCCCAGGATGGCGTGGGCTATTCCCTGGATGAGCACAACAAGGATTTGGTCAACGCCGACATGCAGGCCAAGGTCGAAGCCGCCAAGGCTGACATCATCGCCGGCAAGATTGCGGTCCATGACTACATGGCCGACAACAAGTGCCCGGTTGAGTAAGTAAATCTCGCGCCCAGTTTCGTCATCCCGGCGAAAGCCGGGATCCATGGCAAGGCTGGGCGCGATCCTCATGACTGTTTCAGAACATGGGCGGTTGAATGGATTCCGGCTTTCGCCGGAATGACGAGCGTGGCGGGCATGACTCCAGCAATCGAACTGATCGGTATCGACAAGCGCTTTGGGACGGTGCACGCCAACAAGGATGTGAATCTTGCGGTCCAGCAGGGTTCGATCCACGGCATCATCGGCGAGAACGGCGCGGGAAAATCGACGCTGATGTCGATCCTTTTCGGCTTCTATTCCGCCGACAAGGGAGAGATCAAAGTCAAGGGTAAGCCCGTCAAGATCAAGTCATCGACAGATGCCATCGCCCTTGGCATCGGCATGGTGCATCAGCATTTCATGCTGGTTGATCCCTTCACCGTTCTGGAAAATGTCGTGCTGGGGGCGGAGGGTGGCAAGTTGATCGGGCCCGCCCTCGGCAAGGCGCGGAGCGAACTCACGCGCCTTGCCAAGGACTATGAAATGGAAGTCGATCCCGATGCTGTGGTGGGCGAACTTCCGGTAGGCCTGCAGCAGCGCGTCGAAATCTTGAAGGCCCTCTTCAAGGGCGCCGACGTCCTCATTCTTGATGAACCGACAGGCGTTCTGACGCCGGATGAAGCCGATCATCTGTTTCGCATCTTGGGGCAATTGCGCGATGAGGGGAAAACCGTGATCCTCATCACCCACAAGCTCCGCGAGATCATGGCCATCACCGACCGCGTCACCGTCATGCGCCGCGGCGAAGTGGTGGCTAACTATGAAACCAAGAAGACCAATGTCGGCGAACTGGCCGAAGCCATGGTGGGCCGCAGCGTGCTTCTGCGCGTCGACAAAAAGCCGGCAACGCCAGGTGAAGTCGTTCTCGATATCCGCAATGTAACCTGGAAAGACAAGAAGGGCATTGCCCGCGTTGATAATGTTTCCTTCCAGGTGCGGAAAGGCGAGATCGTCGGCATTGCCGGCGTTTCCGGTAACGGCCAATCGGAGCTTCTGGATTGTGTTGCCGGAATTACCCAGCCCCTCTCTGGCGAAATTTTTTTCGAGGGTAAAAACATCGGTATTCTGGGCGATCCCGCCCATGTACGCGATGAGGGGCTCGCCCATGTGCCGGAAGACCGCCAGCACCGCGGCCTCATCAAGACATTCGATGCTTCTGAAAGCATGATCCTCGGTTGGCACCGCACCGAAGCGTTGGGCCATGGCTTCCGGCTTGACCGCAGCAAAGTGATCGCACGGACCAAGGCCGAGATGGAAGAGTTTGATGTGCGCCCGCCCGATCCCTTGCTCCTGAGCGCAAAGTTCTCCGGCGGCAACCAGCAGAAGCTCATCATCGCCCGCGAAATCAAGAGCAATCCTGATCTGTTGATCGTGGGCCAGCCGACTCGCGGCGTTGACATCGGCGCCATTGAATTCATTCACCGCCGCATCATCGCGTTGCGCGACGAGGGGCGCGCCATTCTTCTGGTGTCCGTTGAACTTGACGAAATCCGTTCCCTGGCGGATCGCATCATCGTCATGTTTGCAGGCAAGGTCATGGGTGAACTGGCCGCCAATGCCGACGAGCGCGAATGTGGTCTCCTCATGGCCGGCGTCACCAAGGACGCCGCCTGATGCTGCTCCCTCAACCCGGGCGTATGCACCCTTCGAGGCCCTGCTGCGCAGGGCTCCTCAGGGTGAGGAACAATTGGATTGACCCTCATGCTGAAGTGCATCGCGCCAATGATGCCTCGAAGCATGGGGAGTA
>JBIOWL010000109.1:0-4228 GCA_044868645.1 Aestuariivirga sp. | reverse complement strand
TTCTGGCCCTTCTCGCAAAGAACATCGCCATATTGGCCGAAGGGGTCGGTGAGCCAGGTCAGGAGATTAAGACCAAGCTGGCGCGACAGCATGAGCGGAAAGACAAAGACCAGTTTTTCTTCGTCATAGCCGGCGACAAGCTGCGGCTTTGCCTGGCGCGGCCCATCTTTGCCGGCATAGATCTCGCTCCAGGTCATGCACCAATCGAAGGAACAGAACAGGTTTGTCTCAATCTGGTTGGACTGCTCGAGGCACCGCCACTCCTCCCGGAGGGCACGAAGCTGCTCAAGCGAGGTGAGGACCGAGAGCCGGCAGGAGGTGGAAAGGCCCGCAACAGCAACAGGTTGCAGCTTTTCTATGGCGCCTCTGGCGAGCGCCGTTGGGATTGCTGAGGACATTCTTGGTGGCACTCCTTTGCGTGCTGCTTGCAGCAAGAATGCCAACAATCGATCTGGTTGTGGGGGCGAAGCCAAGGATGGTTAGCAGGAGGTTAATAATAGATGCCAAAGCGGTGCCAACGCACCTGAGGACGGGAGACGGGCGGCACAAGCGAGGTGCGCGGTTTGCCGGCTTCTGTCCGCACAATGGTTTGGTCCGCTGCGTGTTCAAGCTTCAGCGCCTGCAGGCGGGCAATACGTTCTTCAGTTCTCGGATGAGTTCTCAGAAGCGAGGGATGGGGAAGGCGCGATCCCGGAAGCATCATGCTTTCCCACTTCGCGCCCTGCTTTTCCTCGAGAAGGCGAAGCGCAGAGGCGAGGCCATCGGGATCGCCGGTCAAGTCCGCGCCATCGAGATCCGCGTCATATTCACGGGCGCGGGAAAGGCCGAGTTGCAGAAGGCCGCCGATGGTGGGCGCAAAGATCATCAGGAGCAGACCGAAAAGAGGTGCTTTGACGCCGATGCCGAAGACCAGCGGCACGCCAAGCAGGCCCAGAGTTGAGAGAAAGCTGGTGATGCGGTTCAAGACATCGGCCATGCCCATGACTTTCAAGTCGCCATTCATGATGTGCGCCGTCTCGTGGGCGAGGATTCCCCTGATCTGGCGCAAGTCCATGGCCCGCAGCAAGCCATCGGTGATGGCGATGGCGGCGTCTTCCTTGCGGCCGACGGCAAAGGCGTTCAGCAACTGCGTTGGCACATAATAGAGTTTCGGAACGGCGGGCAGCTTGGCGCGGGAGGCGAGTTCCGCAACGACCTCGTGCAGCTGCGGTGCTTCGCCGGTGCCAAGCGGCCGGGCCTTGTAGAGGCCAAGTACCATCTGCGGCGATACCTGGCCTAGGCCTGCCATGGCGATAGCGCCAACGATCGCCGCAACCACCAGACCTGTGGTTCCGAACATGCTGTAGGCAAGAAGGCCCATGATGGCGGCTGACCCGGCAACGAGAATGGCGGTGTGCAGCGCGTTGCGGAAATTGTGGCGGCGCTGGACGTCAGGATTGAGGTTTCTCATCTGCATCTTTGCCCTGCTCCTGTGGCAAGGTGAAAATTTCCCTGATGAGGCTAGCAAGCGATTGTGTTGATGACGAGCCCGCTGGAATAGGGCGGCAAACACTGATTGCCGCCATGCCGATGCGCGCGGTGAGAATGCCGTTGACCGCGCCTTCGCCGAAGCGCGCCGAAATGCGGCCGAGCAGTCCTTTTCCAAGCAAGTGCTGCAGGAGATTGTCGGAAAGCGCGAGGCCGCCCGTGACGGCGAGATGAGCAATGACCATGCGGGCGAGCCGCAATGTCGCCAGAGTGGCAGGCTTGCCGCCATAGAGGCTCGCAATATCGCGGAGCATGGAAAAATTCTGGGCGGCAACGAAGAGGAGGTCGAGGGCTGCCGCCGGCGTTACCGTTGTCAACAGCGCAACCCGCCTGGCGCGGCTTGCCACCAGTTTGCGCGCTTCGGCATCAAGAGGCTCGAGCAGCAGCCGTTCAGCGAGTTTGATGCGATCCTCGGGGTCCATGATATCCGCTGTGTGGTTTTTCAGCTGCGAAAGACCAAGCGTCAGTTCGCGGCGGCCAGCGTAGAGTGAGCGGAGTTCCACCATCGCTTGTTTAGCCGCTGAGCTATCATCAAGGTTGATGGCGCGGGCCGCCTTGTCTTGCAGTGTTTCAATGGAGTTGAGACGCACAAGGCCCAGAATTTCACGGAAGATGATGGCCAATGCCGCAAGGCCCGCAAGAGAAGCAATGCCCAGCGCCGTCCAGCCGAGCCATTGGGATCGTGCAAAGAAGGATTCGATGAGCTGCGTTGTGGCAAGGCCCGCCCACATGGCAATGAGTGCGGTGAGTGCCGAGATCAGCAGGGCGAGCCAGCGGAATCGCTTGCGGCCCCGCAAGGACTCGGTCGAAGGCACGATGACAAGCGGCTGGTCCACGGGCTCTGCAACAAACTCGATATCGGGCTTGCGAACGCCCGGTTTACCATCGAGCAGAAAGGCTTGCGGCTTTCTTTGAGACGTCATGGGAAACAATCTCCCAACAGGAACTCCATTGTGCGGTCGAGCCGGATATGGGGAAATTGGCCCTCCGCCATCACCGGCGGGCGAAAGCGCACGAAGCGGAGTTTGCCGGCCAGCGATCCGTTCCAGGCCGCCGCCGTTTCAGCCGGAAGGTCGCCGGGGAATATGGCGGCTTCAGTTTCACCATCAAAGTGCTTGCCAGCAATCGTCTCACCCGCTTCAGGCGTGCCAGCGATGCAGAGGAGTTCATCACCTTTCTGCGTGACCTTTGCTTCCCGCGTTGCCCTGATGGCACTGATCGCCGAAACACCATAGGCAGCGCCGGCAAAATCAGCGCGCTCGGCGGCGTTGCCGACGATTTCCCGAAGGATTGTCTCCAACCTGTCGTGGTCGTGGTGATTGAGGAAATCTGCCTTTGTGGCGGCAAAGAGGATGCGGTCGATGCGGCGGCCGAAGAGCGTACTTAATATTGAGTTGGCGCCGATGCGAAATGACTGCAGCACGTCGGCCAGCGCCTGCTGCAGGTCCGACACCGCATCAGGCCCGGCATTGAGGGCTGTCATGGCATCGACCAGGACGATCTGACGGTCGAGGCGGGCGAAGTGACCAAAGAAGAATGGCCTCACCACCTTGGCGACGTAGGAGTCGTAGCGGCGTGCCATCAGGCTGGCGAGTGATCCGGGTGTGATTGCCGCATCGGCCGCAATATCGAGAGGGGCAAAAGATAGAAGCGGCGAGCCTTCCAGATCACCAGGCATGAGGAAACGGCCGGGGGGAAGAGTTGAAAGCGACACATCATTCTCGCGGCAGCGGGCAAGATAGGCAGTGAAGCTTAGCGCGGCATCGCGGGCAATGGCCTCACTGGCGGGCGCATCAGGCTTAAGGATGGACACATGGGCCAGAAATTCCCTCGATAGCCCCTTGCGGGGGGCGCGGCGTGCCGCCGCCATGGTTGCGGCGCTCCACTCGGCGTAGGTCATGCGCATGAGGGGAAGGTCCAGCAGCCATTCACCCGGATAGTCCACGATGTCGATGTGCAGCTTGCCGCTGTGCAGATTGCGGGCGATGAGGCCCTGGGGCTCATATTCGATGGTGATGCGAAGCTGGCTGATGCGGCGCGTTCCTTCCGGCCAGGTGCGCTTATCAATCAGTGTACGGATGTTTTCCTCATAAGGAAAGCGCGGCAGGTCATCATCGGGCTGCGGCTCGAGATAGCAGCGGGTGATGCGCCCTCGCGCGTGGGCTTCAAAGGCAGGCAGGCGCGCACCTTTGAGCAGCGCATTGACGAGCGCGGTGATGAAGACGGTTTTGCCTGAGCGCGACAGCCCGGTCACGCCCAGCCTGACGGTGGGGTTCACCAAACCGGTTGCAAAGTCCTGGAGACCACCCGCCGCCAGGCGCGTGCCATCCACTATATCCCGGTAGCTGAGCAATCGATTGCCCCCATCATTTCCACCCGAAAGATGGAGATGGGGGCAGGCGATTGCAAGCGGCGGGTCACGCCTTGCCCTTGCCTATCTCATTCAGATCAAAGGGCGTTCCCTGATAGACCTCGTTGATCCAGTTGCCGAAGAGAAGGTGGGCATGGCTGCGCCAGCGGTTCTCCGGCGGCACTTTCGGATTGTCGCCTGGGAAGTAATGGGCCGGAACTGCAATGGGCCTCTGGGCCGCGACGTCGCGGAAATACTCATCGGAGAGCGAGGTGGTGTCGTACTCGATGTGATTGAACATATATAAAGAGTGATGGCGCGGATCATTGATGAGGCAGAGGCCCATCTCGT
>JBIOWL010000108.1:0-6375 GCA_044868645.1 Aestuariivirga sp. | reverse complement strand
ACCCATTTCGAGAAGCCGCTGCAGACAACGCATTTCCATGCGCGCACTTCGGCGCTGTGCAAAACCCATCGCTGGGGACCGTGGGCCGGCTATGCCACGGTGCTGACCTTCGAAGATACGGCGATGGAATATACGGCGATCCGCAATCAGGCCTCGCTTTATGACCTCTGCCCCATGGTGAAATACTCCATCAAAGGAAAAGACGCGGCGCGCTATCTCAACCATCTCACGGTCAGGAATGCAGAGAAGCTTGCGGTGGGCTCGGTTCACTACACCGTATGGTGTGACGATGATGGCAAGCTTATCGATGACGGTACGCTGTTCCGGTTAGCTGAGAATGAGTACCGCCTGTGCTGCCAGGAGCGGCATTTGCCTTGGCTTTTCGACAGCGCGCTTGGTTTTGATGTCACAGTAGAGGATGTTACGGAAAAGATTGCGGCACTTTCGCTGCAGGGGCCAACTTCTGCTGCCGTGCTGGCTAAGGCCGGATTTGATGTTTCAAAGCTGAAGCCTTTCCGCATGGCGACTTTCCCGTTCCGCAAGGGCAAGCTGCTCATCACGCGCACGGGCTTTACCGGCGATCTCGGTTATGAACTTTGGATCGCGCCGGAACTTGCGCTGGCACTGTGGGATCATCTTTTTGCGGCAGGCGCACTCCACGGGCTGCGCGCCATCGGCAGCGAGGCGCTGAATATGGCGCGGCTCGAAGCGGGCTTCATCATCACCAATCTCGATTTCACGCCTTCTCAGCAGGCACTGCGCGAGGACCGGGCGCGTTCGCCCATTGAGATGGGGCTCGACTGGCTCATTGACTGGGACAAGGGCCATTTCAATGGCAGGCGGGCGCTTATTGCCGAGCGCGATGGCGAGAGTTCAAAGTGGGCCTTCATCGGCCTTGAGATCGAAGGCAATGTGGAAGCGCCCGGCGCCATTCTCTATTTCGACAAAAGCCACGAGGCAGGTGTCATCACCGGCTCGTGCTGGTCGCCCACCCTCAAGAAAAGCATCGGCTTGGCGCAGGTGGCGCGCAAGCACCGGGAGGGCTACAATCTCTGGGCTGAAATCTATGCTCTTCGGGAACTGCATTATGTGAAACTGATGGTGCCGGTCCGCACAGCAGAGAGGCCCTTCTTCAACCCGGCGCGGCGGCGCGCCATGCCGCCGGGGAGGTTCTGATGTCGCTGGAACGCCATCCGCTTTCGCCTCGGCTTACCCACGCGCCGGAAAGCCTGCCGCGCGGGGCTTATCTGTCGCAGGACTGGTTCGAGCGCGAAATGGCAAGCGTCTTTACGAAGCAGTGGATTTGCGTGGGGCGCATTGCAGATTTTGCACCCGAAACAATGCAGCGCGTCACTGTGGGCGCGGCTTCAGTCATCGTGTGCAATACGGGCACAACCCTTGCGGCCTATCACAATGTCTGCCGTCACCGGGGATCGGAATTGTGCCACGGCGAAAGTGCTGAACTCGGCAAGCTGATCACCTGCCCCTATCATGCCTGGGCCTATGCGGCGTCGGACGGGCGGTTGATCTCGACTGCCTACGCAAAACCGACACCTGACTTCGATAAGTCCGTACACGGACTTTTGCCGGTTGCAACACGGCAATGGAATGGCTTTCTTTTTCTCAATGCCAGTGCTTCACCCAGCGACATTGGATCGGATGTTCCACTTTCCACCTTGGATCATTGGCCGATGAAAGACCTTGTGACCGGGCATCGTTGGGTGAAGGAGCTCACCTGCAACTGGAAAGTCTTCTGGGAGAATTATTCCGAATGCCTGCATTGCCCCGGCATTCATCCGGAACTTTGCGATCTCGTTCCGATCTACAGAACCGGCGTAATGGGGCCGACGGAAGCACTCGGCTGGACACCGAAACAAGAACCGCAGCGTAATCTCAAGTCTGGTGCAGACACCTGGACGCTGACAGGAAAGCCGTGCGGCCCCACATTTCCGGCACTCACTGAAAGTGAAAAGCAAGCGGGCTACACATTCGTGACGCTGTGGCCGTCGCTTTATGTGGTGGCCCATGTTGATTATGTGCGCGCCGTGCGGGTTGAGCCGCTGGGGCCTGAGCTAACCCGGCTCACCGCCGAATGGTATTTCTCCAAGGAGACGCTGACGCAGCCCGGCTTTGATGCTGCGGAAGTTGCTGGCTTTGCCAAGATCGTTCTTGGGCAGGATGGCGATGCGGCGGAGATGAACCAGCGAGGATTGCGTTCACCCGCTTTCGCTCATGGGCGGCTGATGCCGGAGGAATATGAAATCCATCGCTTCCACAAATGGGTCTTGCGACAGATGGAGGAGAAAACATGACCGAACTCCCCTACCGTTCCCTTGAAGTGCCGGGCGACTGGGACCGCCGCGGACTTCCCGCCTGGACTTACCGCTCGGAAGCGTTGTTCGAGCTCGAAAAGGAAAACGTCTTCCTCACCCATTGGCAGGTCGTGGGTCATGAGAATGATCTGCCGGCGCCGGGCGATTGGCTGACCTTCGACATTCTCGGGGAACGGGCCGTCATCATGCGCGGTGCCGACAATAAAATCCGCGCCTTCCACAATCTCTGCCGCCACCGGGGGGCGCGGGTCGTCGATGGTGACAAGGGCCATTGCAAGGGTGCCATCGTCTGTCCCTTCCATGGTTGGGTCTATAATCTCGACGGCTCGTTGCGTGGGCCCGCTCAGCCCAAAAGCTTTGACGCATTCGACCGCAAGACCCATGGCCTCAAGCCCATTGAGCTTGAAAGCTTCCACGGTTTTCTGTTCCTGCGCTTCAAGGAAGGTCCGCAACCGCCAATCGCCGAGTTGCTGAAGCCCTATGTTGCGGACTTCCAAGCCTACAAATCCGCGCAATTGTTGCCTGCCCACGCGGCGGTGTGGGCCACGGAACTGCCGGTCAACTGGAAGTCGGTGCGCGATGTGGACAATGAGGGCTATCATGTGCCGCTGGCGCATCCTTCACTGCAGGACCTTTATGGCCGCGAATACCGCGACATCTATCTGGAACCGGGACTGCATATTTCGGCAGGATATTTCGACAGGTCAGCAGCGCGGCGCTGGTCGGTTGCGCGCTATGTTAAGATGTCACAGGCGCGCAATCTGCCAGCCCATCTTGACAAGGCCTGGACCTATTACGGCCTCTTCCCCAATTCGGTGATCAGCTTCACGCCGGAAGGTGCCTATTACTATCATGATATTCCCCTTTCGCCCGGGCGGACGCGCCTCACGGGCCGCGACTACCGCAATCCGGACGAGACGCGGCAGGAACGGCTGGCGCGTTACCTCGCCGTACGTATCAACCGGGACACCTCGCTCGAGGACCAGAGGCTTTCCATCTGGTCGGATGAATCCATGCGTTCTTCGGCCTTCGATAATTTTCATCTATCGGACCTCGAATGGGGGCTGAAGCGCCACCATGACAAGCTCCGCAGCCTCATTCCGGTCATGTCGGTCTACTCAACTCCGCCAGAGCAAGACGTGGCGGGCCTCAACGCGAAATTGTCTTGCACCACGCCCAAAGCAAATTAACGTCCATAAAGCATCAGGGAGAACAATCATGAAACTCACGCGCCGAACTACCCTTGGAGCAATGACGGGGGCACTAACGGGTGCCCTTGCTACACCCTTCGTGCGGCCGTCCTACGCCCAGGCAGGCGAAGTCCGCGTCTATAACTGGTCGGATTATATCGGCGAGACGACGCTTGCCGACTTCGAAAAAGAAACCGGCACTAAGGTCATCTATGACGTCTTTGCCAGTGCCGAAGAAATGCAGGCCAAACTTTTGGTCGGCAAGTCCGGCTATGATGTGGTGCTGCAGTCTGGCCTTTCCATGCCGCGCATGGTCAAGGCCGGCGTTTATCAGAAACTCGACATGGCAAAGCTGCCGGGCTGGAAAAATCTTGACCCGCAATTGCTGCAGATCATGGAAGGCTACGACCCGGGCCATGAACATGGTTCGCCCTATATGTGGGGTTCGGTCGGCATCACCTATAATCTCGACCTGGTGAAAGAGCGCCTGCCCAATGCCGATCTTGAAAGCCTCGATACGCTGTTCAAGCCGGAGAATGCGGCAAAGCTCGCCGACTGCGGCATTTCCATCCTCGACAGCCCGGATGACATCATCCCGGTGGTGCTGAAATATCTCGGCATCGAACCCAACACGGCGGGCGAGGCCGAGTATCAGAAGGCGGCCGACGCCTTCAAGCCGATCCGGCAATACATTACGACCTTCGACAACGCCAACTATCTCAACACGCTGCCCAATGGCGAAGTCTGTGCCGTCAATAACTGGTCGGGCGATTATCGCACCGCCAAGGCGCGCGCCGCAGAAGCGGGCCTTACCATAAACCTTGCCTATTTCGTGCCGAAGACGGGCTCGCCCGCCTGGTTCGATTTCTGGAGCATTCCATCGGATGCCGGAAATGTGGAGGGCGCACATAAATTCATCGACTATCTCCTCAAACCGGAGGTGATCGCGGCCTGCACAAATTTCACGGGCTATGCCAACTCCAATGCGGCGGCAACGCAGTTCGTTGACAAGGACATTGCAGCGGATCCCGCGGTCTATCCATCGGGTGAAACCATGGCGCGGCTCTATGCGCCGCCGCCCTCCAGCGAAGAACAGGAAAGGGCCATCAGCCGCGTCTGGAACACGATCAAGACGGGTGGCTGAAGATGGGCGAAGACGCGCCCTCCTTCCTGCAGATCAGCGACGTCTCGAAGCGCTTCAACAATTTTGAAGCGCTCCGGGGTGTCAATCTTTCCATCAGGAAGGGAGAGATCTTCTCCCTTCTTGGCGGGTCAGGCTGCGGCAAGACCACGCTTTTGCGCATTCTTGCCGGTTTTGAAACGCCGACCACGGGGCAAGTCGTCCTCGACGGCCAGAACCTTTCAGGCATCGCGCCTTGGGACAGGCCTATCCACATGATGTTCCAGTCTTACGCGCTGTTCCCGCATATGACGGTGGAAGAGAATGTGGGCTACGGCCTTAAGCACGAAAACAAGACCGATGCCGAGCGCAAGGACCGCGTTCGCGCCATGCTGGAGCTTGTGCAGCTCACGCCGTTTGCCGCCCGCAAGCCCCATCAGATTTCCGGCGGCCAGCGGCAGCGTGTTGCGCTGGCACGGGCGCTGGCACGGGAACCGAAACTGCTCCTGCTCGATGAACCGCTCGGCGCACTCGACAAGAAGCTGCGGGAGCAGACGCAATTCGAGCTTATGAACATCCAGGCGCGCACCGGCATTACCTTCATTGTAGTGACGCATGACCAGGAAGAGGCGATGACGCTCTCCGACCGGATTGCCGTGATGGACAAGGGTGAGATCAAGCAGGTGGGCACGCCGACTGAGATCTATGAATTTCCGAGAAGCAAGTTCATCGCAAGCTTCATTGGCTCCATCACCACATTTCCGGCACGGGTTCTTTCTTCCAGTCAGGATGAAACAACCGTCGAGGCGGAAGCATTCGGCGGCAAGATCACGGCGCGCAGCATCGAGGGCCTGCGCAAGGGGCAGGAGCTCACGCTTGCCTTGCGCCCTGAAAAAATCGTGATCGCCAAGACGAAGCCAAAGACCGCTAATGCTTTTGCCGGAGAGGTGAAAGACCTTGCCTATTTCGGCAAGGATAGCCTTTACCGCATTCAACTCGCCTCAGGCCAATTGCTGGCGGTCCATGCCGTCAACTCACAGCGTGCGGGAGAGGAAGAGCGCGCCGCCAACTGGGGCGAGAAAGTGTGGGTCGGCTTTGAACCTCCCTCCGCCATCCTGCTGACGGAGTGAAGATGCAGAAGGCGCTTTCCAACTGGTTCAATGGCAAGGGCTGGGTCAAGCTCATGATCGGCATTCCGTTCGTGTGGCTGACGCTGTTTTTCCTTCTGCCCTTCTTCATCGTAGTGGCTATGTCCTTTGGCACCAACACGATGACGCAACCGCCTTTCAGCTTTGGAGGCGAGCACCCCCTGCTCAATGTCGTTGGCTATCAGCGGCTGTTCGGCGATTGGCTTTATCTTCGCGCCTTTCTAACCTCGATTTCGAATGCCTGTGGCGCCACGCTGTTCTGTCTTCTCATCGGTTATCCGATGGCGCTGGCACTGACCCGCGTTTCCAAGGGATGGCGCAATATCCTGCTCATGCTGGTGATCCTGCCGTTCTGGACGTCATTCCTGCTGCGCGTCTATGCCTGGATGGGCTTGATGGGCAAGAACAGCTGGTTCAATCAGATGATCACCTCCTCGTGGAACGCGCTGGTGCCGGCCGATTGGGCCGTAAACTTCATGCCGATGATGTACAGCAATTTCGCGGTCGTCCTGGTTATGACCTACACGTACCTGCCCTTCATGATTCTGCCGCTCTACGCCAACCTTGAGCGTCTCGATCCTTCA
>JBIOWL010000107.1:0-4930 GCA_044868645.1 Aestuariivirga sp. | reverse complement strand
CCGCATTGAACAAAACCCTTGGCCTTCACATCGTCGAGCGTGGCAGCTTGCGCGCCCACTGCTGCGGCGAGGCCGAAGACTGTAGCGAGCGCCAATTGTTTCAATTGTTTCATGTACATAACTCCCTGGTAGGCATTTGTATCGAATGTTTGACTGGTCAGAGCCAGCTTGGCCCTAGACAAGCGCCAAATCTGGAACGGGTCAAGCAAAGTCGGTTCAACAGTCGCGTTAGACATGTTGTGTTCTCTGTATGTTCCATGGTATGGCGAGCCATGGCCAAATCAAATTCACACTTCGTCTGCCAATCCTGCGGCACTTCTTCTTCCAAATGGTCGGGCCGCTGCGATGGTTGCGGCGCTTGGAACAGCATCATCGAAGAAGCGCGGGAGGCACCGGCATCAGGAGCGAAAGGCCAGGCGCTGCCGAAAGGCCGTTCATCCAAGCTTGTCGGCCTCAAGGGTGAAAACGCAGCGCCACCGCGCATCACCATCGGCATGCCGGAACTGGATCGCGTGGCGGGTGGCGGATTTGTGCCGGGTTCTGCGGTGCTCATCGGTGGTGATCCGGGTATCGGCAAATCGACATTGCTGCTGCAGGCGCTTGCTGCGCTCGCACGGCAGGGCCGGCGCGTGGTCTATGTCTCGGGCGAAGAAGCCATCGCGCAGATCAGATTGCGCGCCGAGCGGCTCGGCCTTTCAGATGCGCCAGTGCTGCTCGCCGCCGAGACCAATACCTCAGACATCATCGCCACATTGAATGATGGCGAAACTCCCGCCGTGGTGGTGATCGATTCCATTCAAACCCTGTGGTCGCCGGTGATCGAGGCAGCACCCGGCACGGTGTCGCAACTCAAGGCGGGCTCGGAAGCATTGGTGCGCTTTGCCAAGCAGAAAGGATCGTGCCTGCTCTTGGTGGGCCATGTCACCAAGGATGGGCAACTGGCGGGACCGAAGGTTGTCGAACATCTTGTCGATGCGGTTCTCTATTTCGAAGGTGATCGCGGTCATCAGTTCCGCATCTTGCGGGCGGTGAAGAACAGATTCGGCGCCACAGATGAGATCGGCGTTTTTGAAATGTCGGATGGAGGCTTGAAGGAAGTCACCAACCCGTCGCGGCTGTTCATGGGATCGGATGAGCGCCCTGCCCCGGGCACCGCCGTTTTCGCAGGCGTTGAAGGCACAAGGCCGCTCCTTGTTGAAATCCAGGCGCTGGTTTCACCTTCGCCGCTCGGCACACCAAGGCGGACGGCGGTGGGCTGGGATTCGAATCGGCTGTCGATGATTCTCGCAGTGCTGGAGGCACGGGCTGGCGTCTCGCTCGGCCAGCATGATGTTTACCTTAATGTGGCGGGCGGGCTGAAACTCAAGGAACCTGCAGCGGACCTTGCCGTTGCCGCAGCGATTCTCGGTTCCATGACCGACACGATCATTCCCCATGGCACGATTGTCTTCGGTGAGATTGCGCTGTCGGGAGCCATTCGCGCCGTGGGGCAAACGGAAGCGCGCCTCAAGGAAGCGCAGAAGCTCGGCATGAATGAAGCCGTGCTGGCTGGGAGCGGCGAAGCATCCCGCGTTAAGGATATTTCGGTGCGGAGCCTCGAAACGGTGGCAGATCTCGTGGCCTGGGCCGCCTCGCGAGCGAAGGGTTTGCGGAGGATTGCTTGACGTCATGGGGTTTTGAGCCCCCTCACCCTGAGGTGCCGCGCAGCGGCCTCGAAGGGTGCGTCACTTTCTCCATGCTTCGAGGCTTGTGCTGCGCACAAGCTCCTCAGCATGAAGTAAAGAAATGAGGGAAGCAGGCTCCGAATAGATGCTGGAACGGCCAGAGGTTCCTCACTATAAGGGCAGCCGAAAACTCCCGAGGTCCACGGTATGCAGTTTCAACTGTTCGATTTCATCCTTATCGGCATCATGTTGCTGTCGGGCATCCTGGCGCTGGCACGGGGATTTACGCGTGAGGTGCTGTCGCTTGTTGCCTGGGGTCTTGCTGCGGTTGCAGCCTATTTCGCCATCCAGCAACAGCAGTTGATCGATCTGGCGCTGCCCTATGTGGACAAGCCCATCCTGGCGCAGATCATCGTGGGCGCTGGGGCCTTCATCGTGACGCTCATCATTGTCTCGGTGTTTTCGGTCAAGATTTCCGACCGCGTCGTCGACTCAGCCGTTGGGGCATTTGACCGCACGCTCGGTTTTGTCTACGGACTGGCGCGGGGCCTTGTCTTCGTCGCCATCGCCTATCTCTTCTATGGCTGGCTGCAGCCGCCGGAAAACCAGGAAGACTGGATCCGCAATGCGCAGACACTCGGCATCGTCAAAGACGTCGGCGAGATGCTGGTGAGCCTGATGCCGCCCGACATAGCGGAAACCTTGAGCAAGGCGGCGCTTCCCGGCAGCGCCCAAGGGGCCGTGACCGCGCCGGAAAGCGGCGCAACAGACTACAGCAGCGGCCAGACGCAGGGCCTCGACAACCTGATCGAAGGCCAGCAGAACGCACCAGCGCAGGGTGAGGCGACACAGCAATGACCACGGATTTTGACTTCGATCTCGACGGCGATCTTCTCAGGGAGGAATGCGGGGTCTTTGGCGTCTTTGGTCATCCCGATGCGGCGGCTCTCACGGCCCTCGGCCTTCACGCCCTGCAGCATCGCGGCCAGGAGGCGGCAGGCATTGTCTCCTTCAACGAAGGCCGCTTTCACTCCGAGCGACGGCTCGGCCTTGTCGGAGATCATTTCACTTCCGAAAAGACCATCGAGCGCCTCAAGGGCCAGTCGGCGCTGGGCCATGTGCGCTATTCGACGACAGGCGAAACGATCCTGCGCAATGTGCAGCCACTCTTTGCCGAGCTTGCGGCGGGCGGCATTGCGGTTGCCCACAATGGCAACCTCACCAATGGCTTGACGCTGCGCCGCGAACTCATTGCGCAGGGCGCCATCTGCCAGTCCACGTCCGACACGGAAGTGATCCTGCATCTGGTGGCGCGCTCGCAGCGGCCAAGGTTGATCGAGCGTTTCATCGAGGCGCTGCGCCAGCTTGAAGGCGCCTATGCACTGGTCTGCCTCACCAACAAGAAACTGATCGGCGTACGCGATCCCCTTGGCATCCGGCCGCTGATCCTCGGCAAGCTCAAGGACTCCTACATCCTCTGCTCGGAAACCTGCGCGCTCGACATCATCGGCGCCACATTCGTGCGCGAAGTGGAGAATGGCGAGGTGGTAGTCATCTCCGAAGAGGGCATCGAATCGCACTGGCCCTTCCCGCGCCAGCCAGCACGGCCCTGCATCTTCGAATACATCTATTTCTCGCGGCCCGATTCCGTGTTGGGCGGACGCTCCGTCTATAATGTGCGCAAGCAGATGGGCCGGCAGTTAGCCATCGAGGCTCCCGCCGAAGTCGATGTGGTGGTGCCCATTCCGGACTCCGGCGTTCCGGCGGCGCTCGGCTTTGCGCAGGAACTGGGCGTGCCGTTCGAGCTTGGCATTATCCGCAACCATTATGTGGGCCGCACCTTCATCGAGCCCACACAACAAATCCGTTCCTTCGGCGTCAAGCTCAAGCACAATGCCAACCGCGCGGTTGTGAAGGGCAAGCGCGTACTGCTCGTCGATGACTCGATCGTGCGTGGTACGACATCGGTGAAAATCGTGCAGATGATGTATGAGGCGGGTGCGCGCGAAGTCCATATGCGGATTGCAAGCCCGCCCATCAAGCATCCGGATTTCTACGGCATCGACACGCCGGAACAGAAGGCGCTGCTTGCCGCGACACACACCATCGACGAGATGCGCGAGTTCATCGGCGTTACTTCTCTGGCCTTCCTTTCGGTGGAGGGCGTCTACAAGTCGGTAGGCTTTGAAAGCCGCAACAATGCCTTGCCGCAATTCACCGACCATTGCTTCACCGGTGAATATCCAACGCGGCTCACGGACCTTATCGGCGAAAGCGCCAAGCAGCAGCTTTCATTACTGGCTGAGGCCGGCTGAGCGTGAGGAAGCGGCTGGAAGGAAAGATCGCGCTCGTTACCGGCGCATCGCGAGGGCTTGGCTATGCGACCGCGCTGCACCTCGCGCGGGAAGGCGCGCACATCATCGCCACGGCGCGCACGCAAGGAGGGCTTGAAGAACTGGATGATGCGGTGAAGGCGGCGGGTTCTTCCGCCACGCTGGTGCCGCTCGATCTCAAGGACTTCGCAGGCATTGACAGGCTGGGCGCTGCCATTTTCGAGCGCTGGAAGAAGCTCGACATCCTCATCGGCAATGCCGGCATCCTCGGCAAGCTGACGCCGGTTCCCCATGTGGAGCCCAAGCTCTGGGCCGATGTGATGGATGTGACGGTCACTGCCAATTACCGCCTCATCCGCTCGCTTGATCCCTTGCTGCGCGAGAGCGAAGCGGGGCGTGTGGTCTTCATCACCTCGGGCAAGTCCTACAAATCGCTGCCCTATTGGTCGAGTTATTCGGTGCCGCGCGCTGCACTTGAATCCATGATGCGCATCTATGCGCTGGAAATGGAAGTGACGCGGGTGCGCGTCAATGCCTTTTCGCCGGGACCGGCGCGCACCAAATTGCGTGGACAGGCGCTGCCGGGAGAAGACCCGGAGAGCCTGCCGGAACCGGAAGAGGTGATGGCCGCGATTGTTGAGATGTGCGTGCCGGAATTCACCGACTTTGGATCAGTCTACAAATCGGACGGACCAAAGCTTGTGAAGCAATATGGCGTCTTCGACCTCATGCCGCCAGGAGCGGAGAATAAAGTTTAGGCTGCAAAACCGTCATCCCGGCGAAAGCCGGGACCCATCGCGAATTTTGTTCCGACGCCAGCGGAAGCTGTTCTGTGGGTCCCGTGTCGCGGGCTTCGCCCTTGCACGGGATGACGAAAATGAACTCACTCCTCATAGGGATTCTTGCCACCCCGCAACACAAAGCGGATGGGAA
>JBIOWL010000106.1:0-2722 GCA_044868645.1 Aestuariivirga sp. | reverse complement strand
GCGGATGTCATCAAAGGGCAATGCGGAAGACATGGATTTTCTTTCTTTTATGGGGAATGGCCGGAATCTGGCCAACCGTGTTTCGCCACCCTTCCCGCCTGCCGTCAACTGGCATAAAGACATTTTTTCCGGCAAGACCGACCCTCAATAACTAATCACCCATGACCGAAGCCGCCCCGCCGCCTCCCCCGGAACTTCCAGCCCCGCCCAACCGGCCGCTGGGAGAGCTCGTTCACGCCCTGCGCTTCCTCACAAGGATTCCGGTTCCGCTGGCCAGAACCGTCGATCCCCCGCCGCTGCACCAGACCATGCGCATGTTCTCGCTGGCGGGCGCCTTGATCGGCCTTTTCACCGGCGGCGTTCTGTGGACCACCACCCAATTGAGCGTTCCTTCCCTTCTCGGCTGCGCCATTGCTGTGGCCGCAACGATACTGATGACGGGCGCGCTCCACGAAGACGGCCTTGCTGATTTTGCTGATGGCATAGGTGGCGGCAGGACGCGCGAACACCGCCTTGAGATCATGCGCGACAGCCGCATCGGCGCCTATGGCGCGCTCGCCCTGATGATGGCCGTGCTCATCCGCATCTTCGCCTATGAGTCATTGCTCTCGCAGGAATGGCCCGTACTTCTCGCCACCATCGCCGCCTGCCACTCCTATTCAAGGGGGCTCATCGTCGATCTGATGTGGGCAACGCCGCCCGCCCGCAGTGACGGCCTGTCGGCAAGCGCCGGAAGGCCGTCCCGTGCCGTTGCTATCTTCGCCATCGTTATCGGCCTTCTCATCACCATGGCGACAGGAGCGATCGCGGCCCCGGAATCGGCGGTGGTGGCCTTAGGCCTTGGCCTTGCCGCGACGGCCGTCATCCGCCGCGCTGCCATGAAGCTGCTTGGCGGCCAGACAGGCGATGTGCTGGGGGCGGCACAGGTTTCCTGCGAACTTGCGATGCTTGTCTCCTTCGCGGCAACACTCGGTTAACCTTCACCGCAAAATGGCCGGAAGCGTAAACGCTTGCTGAATGCCGGCGCACCTAGTCTCGCGGCAAGAAAAGCCGGAGGCTCCGATGTTCACTTCAGCAAGACGCACGCTTCACCGCTATCGCATTGTCCCAAGCCTGATCTTGGCGATCCTGCTGACGGCAGGGGCCGGACTTCCCGGCATTGTGCCGCTGTCGCAATCACAGAATACGCCGCTGCAATTGATGGCCATGACCGAACTCAAGGCCGTGAACAATGGCCATTTCGTCACTTCCGCCGACATCAACAACCGCGCCGTCGAGGTGCTGGTCGATACCGGCGCCAGCGTCGTTGCGCTGAGCTATGAGGATGCGGAAAAAGTGGGCCTCAAGCCCAAGAACCTCACATTCGATGTTGGCGTCTCAACCGCCAATGGTCTCACCAAGGCAGCGCGGGTCATGCTGCGCGAGGTGGAGATCGACAATGTGCGCGTGTCGGACGTCCAGGGCCTTGTCATGCCCAAGGGCGCCATGCGTGGCACGCTTCTGGGCATGAGCTTCCTCTCGCGCCTGCAAAGCTTTTCGGTTGAAGATGGCCGCCTGATCCTCAAAAACTGACGTTTGCCTGCCATATTGGGGCGCTCTATGTCTCAGGAGCCCCCAGACTCATGGCAATATGCAGGAATGGACGATACCCGCTTCCCGGACATTGAGACGCCTTGCGTCAAGATTTGCGTTGTCGATCCCGAAACGGGCTTTTGCATCGGCTGCGGGCGAACGCGCATGGAGATCGCCGCCTGGATCGGCATGGCACCGGGCGAACGCCACACCGTCATGGAGTCACTGCCAGAGAGAGTGTCGACCCTGACCCTGCGCAAGAGCCGCAAAGGCGGCAGACGGGCCCGCCTGGCAGCGGAATAGCGAGGTTTACGCCGAGAGGAAAAGGCTGATGCTCGACCGGATCGCTGATGGCAGAACTGACCTTGTTTACGATTTTATCAGCCAGGGTCATCCGCCGGAGAGCCGCGACCCCAACGGCGTGTCGTTGATCCAGTGGTCAGCTTACTACGGCGATGTCAGCGCCATCCGCTTTCTGGTGTCGAAAGGCGCGCATCTGGCTTCGCTCGGCGGCAACTTTGATCTCAATGGCGCGGCGTTCCACGGTCACTGGAAATTGTGCCAATATCTGATCGAAAATGGCGCGGACGCAAATGCCGCACTGCCTGGAACAGGCGAAACGCCGCTGCATGCCGCCCTGTGCAAGGCCAACCGCCCGGGAACCGAGGAGGTCGTGACCGTCCTGCTCTCTGCCGGTGCCGATCCCAATCGTATCACGATACCCGGCATTGAAACCGGATGTTTCATGCGCGACTGCCGGACCCGCGGTGAAACGCCGCTGCACCGCGCCGCAGCCTATGCCACGGAAGGCGTGATTGACCGGCTGCTGGCTGCCGGCAGCAAAAAAGACACGCGCGACCACAATGGCGATTCACCGCTCACCTGGGCGAGTTGGCATTTGCGCCCTGCGGCAATCCTGCGGAAACTCTGCTTCGGCCCCTTCCACATCCACCCTGACGCAGATTGGACGGGCGACCATGGCGCTGGGCCAACAGGACTCGATAGACACCTGATCGGCAAACCCCATGCTTGAGGAGAATCCGGTCCTCCCCAATTCCGTGCCCATGTCTCCGCCTTCGATGCTAGGCGGGCGCGGGCCCGCATGGCGGCGGAATGACCCCTTCACCCTTTGTCGATCCTAGGATAGGCT
>JBIOWL010000105.1:0-5607 GCA_044868645.1 Aestuariivirga sp. | reverse complement strand
GGCCACGAAATCTACCGCCAGCGCCGCTCGCTCTTCTTCAAGAAGATGCAGATCGTGCGCGGCTGCGATGCCAAGCACAATGTGCTGGTCTATCTCTCTTATACGGACAAGCTGATCGAGGGCAGCCCGAAGAATTCTACCTCATCGGTGCCGATCATGCCGTGGGGCGACACGCCCGCGCCAAAGTGCGGGGATTTTCTGCAGTAGCAGCCCTCTAAACCTCACCCTGAAGTGGCGCGGAACGCGCCCTCGAAGCATGCGCGTGCGGCACACCTTTCGAGGCCGCTTCGCGGCACTTCAGGGTGAGGGTGGTATTTGGGGAAAGGTGGAAAGATGGTCGGAGCGACTGGATTCGAACCAGCGACCCCTAACCCCCCAGATTAGTGCGCTACCGGGCTGCGCTACGCTCCGACTTGGCCTTCGTCTAGCGGGCGGGCCGTGCAAAGGCAACTTAGATTTATTGCGGGTTTGCGAACCTGTTCTGCAGCATCCAGAAGAGATCGGCGCGGCGCCCGCACAATGACTGGGCCTGAGACGCTAGAAGCACAAGCCAGGTGAGTTCCGCCAGCAGAAGCGCATAGGCCATGCCTTCCATGCCGAACATGCGCGTGAAGACGATTGCCGCCAGCACCAGCATAAGAAGTGCCACGAGGCATGCGCCCGCCGTTCGCATCTGGTAGCCCTTGATCGATAGAAGATGCTGGTTCATGCCGCTCAGCGCGCGCACGGCCTGCGCCACGAGGAACAGCACGAGGATGTTGGCGCCGCGTACATACTCGCTGCCGAAAATGCTCAGCACCCAGGCTCCCAGAATGATTGCGCCCAGCAAGGCCGCGCCGATCAAGAGCAGCGTCATAACATTCATGCGTGCAACAAGCGTATCTGCGGTGGCATTGTCGCCCTTCACGATGGCCTGGGTGAAGTCCGGCATGACAAACTGCTGGCTGGCCTGGATGACGTAAGCCACGAGCGCGGCGAGGCGCATGGTGATGCCGACGACAGCCACATCGGCAGCGGGCAGCAGGAAGCCGGCGAGCAGCGTTACAATATCTGCGATGGCCAGAAGCGTTGCTGCAACGAGAGTGAGCGCAAAGGCCCTGGAGCGCAGGAGCTTTGCGAATTTGCCGCGCGGGAAACTGAAGCCGTGAAACGAGACACCCACATCGCGCAACTGATAGGCCAGGACCGCCGCCATGGTCCAGGACGCCACGGTGAAGACGATCAGGACTTCGATGATGCCGGGCCTGTGTCCGGAGAGGAATGAGACCAGCACGTAAGCCAGCAACATGCCGGGCCGGACAACAAAATCCGGAATGAAGGCGGCGTTGAAGCGCCGGTTGGAGGTTGCGATGGCGCTGTAATAGCGAATGGAACCAGCGGACGGCGTGCAGAGGCAGCCAAAGAGAAGCGCAATAGTCTGGCCTTCAGCCAGCCCTATGAGCTGGTCTGCCACGAAAACAACAGCGCCGCACAGAAGCGTCATTACAAGGCTGTCGAGCAAAACCAGATGATGGAAGGCACGCAGCAGCGAGCGGCGCTCAAAGAGAGCAAGCTTCGGCAATTGCGTGAGCGCCAGCATGGAATAACCGCCACTGGCGGCAAGGCTGATAAAGGCCGCCGCACTCATGCCCATGAAGACGATGCCGACATCGGAAGCCGGCATGATGCGGGCCATGATGAGCTGGGTGAGGAAGCCTATCCCCGCACCGGCAAAGCGCACGCCGACGATCCCCATGATCCTGCTCACCATGTGGGCAAGATTCATGGCTGCAGCTTCCCTTTTGGAAAGGCCGCCCGCACCGTGCTACCGGCTTGCGGGATCAAGCAGCTTGCGGGCGTCGGTCAGGTCTTTCAAGGCAGCCTTGAGTGCATCCGCCTGGGCAGTGGAAAGGCGGTGGACGACTTTCGGCGGCTCATCACGCATGCGGTTCATGGCACCAGGCGGCTTGCCGTCCTTGCCAACACGAGGGGCGACGGGCGCCCTGCCGGGCATTGGTGCGCCCTCATGCATGGCATCGCCGGCACGGGGCTTGATTACTCCCTGCGCCACGCCAACCACGTAGCCTTGGCCTTCTTCCTTCAGGATGCGCTGTACGCCGCGGATGGTATAGCCTTCGCCGTAAAGCAGGATGCGGATGCCGCGCACGAGATCAACGTCGGAAGGCCGGTAGTAGCGCCTGCCGCCTGCCCGCTTCATCGGCTTGATCTGGTTGAAGCGCGTTTCCCAGAACCGCAGCACGTGCTGCGGTACATTGATCAGTTCGGCCACTTCGCTGATGGTGCGGAAGGCTTCAGGTGATTTTTCCAATACAGATAGTCCTTAAGGGTCTTTGGTCGCCGTCGTCCTGAGAGTTTACTCAGTCTTCGACTCCCGGTTCTTGGCCATTGATGACGTTTTTCATCACCTGGCTCGGACGGAACACCAACACACGGCGCGGAGTGATTGGCACTTCCTCCCCCGTCTTCGGATTGCGGCCCATCCGTTCGCGCTTTGAACGCACCATAAAAGTGCCAAAGGACGAAAGTTTGACCGTCTGGCCCTCGACCAAGGCGTCGGCAACCAGATCGAGTACCGAATTCACCATGTCAGCCGATTCGGCCCGTGACAGGCCGATGTTGCGGTGAAGACTCTCAGTAATGTCTGCCCGCGTCAGAGTCTTCTTATCCATGCCCCGGACTCCTCCCTGATGACCTGAACATATGAAACATGCCGCCGAAGGTCAACCGAAAGTCTCCTACTTGTCAAGGAGTTAGGCCATCGTCTTAACACATGGGAGAATCATGCAGGGCGAATTAAAGTAACTCTCCTCCCCCTCTTACGGGGGAGGTGGTAGCGAAGCCGCCGGAGGGGGTCATAACATGTCGCAGCCCCCACCCGGCGCACAAGATGTGCGCCACCCCAGGATCAAGTCCGGGGCAGGCTCTCCCCGCGCTTCACCGGGGAGATGTATTCACATTACAATCTGGCCAGAACCGCGCCCCAGGTGAAGCCGCCGCCCATGGCTTCCATGAGTACAAGGTTTCCCGGCTTGATGCGCCCGTCCCTCACACCGGCATCGAAGGCCAGCGGAATAGAGGCGGCAGAGGTGTTGCCGTGGTCCTGCAGAGTGAGGACGATCCGCTCCTCGGGGATGCCGAGCTTCCTTGCCGTTCCTTCCAGAATGCGGCGGTTGGCCTGGTGCGGTACGAACCAGTCGATATCGGAAGGCTTGATGCCCGCTTCGTCTATCACTTCTTCCATGACGCTCGCGATGTTGTTGACGGCATGCTTGAAGACTTCCCTGCCCTCCATGCGCAGGTGGCCCACAGTGCCGGTGGTCGAGGGCCCGCCATCGACATAAAGCTTGTCGCTGTAGCGGCCATCGGAACGCAGTTTCGCGGCGAGGATGCCGCGATTGTCATTGTCACCGGTTGCTTTCAGCACCATGGCGCCCGCACCATCGCCGAAGAGCACGCAGGTCGTGCGATCCGTCCAGTCGAGGATGCGGGAGAAAGTTTCGGACCCGATGACCAGGGCGCATTTCGCCTGGCCTGTGCGGATCAGGCTGTCGGCCATCACCAAGCCATAGACAAAACCAGAGCAGACGGCTTGCACGTCGAAGGCTGCACCCTGCGTGATGCCGAGATCGGCCTGCACCAGAGTAGCCGTCGCCGGGAAAGTGTTGTCCGGCGTTGAAGTGGCAAGAATGATCAGATCAACTTCACTTGCGTCCGTATGGGCCGCGGCCAGCGCCTTCTTCGCGGCTTCGACCCCTAACGAGCGCGTTGTTTCGCCTTCGCCAGCAATATGGCGGGCGTGAATGCCGGTACGTTCGACGATCCACTCATGGGAGGTATCGACGATCTTGCTGATGTCGGCGTTCGTCATGACGCGCTTCGGCAACGCGGAACCTACCCCCGCAATCATGCTTTTTGTCATGCGGCGGACTCGCTCGCTTCCGATGTTGGCGGCGGCTGCAGCAAGGCATGCACCTTGCTCACATCTTCTGCAATTTTCTGCACAAGGCCATTGTTGGCCATTTCGATGGCCATGTCGATGGCCGTGGCAAAGCCCAGTGCATCGGTGCCGCCATGGCTTTTCACTACAATACCATTGAGGCCCAGGAACACACCGCCATTGTGCTTTCTGGGGTCAAGCCGGTCCCTAAGGGCGCGGAAGGCCCCCTGTGCCAGCAAGGCGCCGAGCGAGGTCAATATCGTGCTCTTCAAGGCTGAACGCAGGAAGATGGTGACCTGGTTTGCCGTTCCTTCCGCCGCCTTAAGCGCCACATTGCCGGTGAAACCTTCCGTCACCACCACGTCCACCGTTCCCCTGCCAATGTCATCGCCTTCTACAAAGCCGTGATAGTGAAGCGGCAGGTCGAGCTCGCGCAGCAGGCGGCCCGCTTCCTTCACGTGTTCATTGCCCTTCAGTTCCTCAACGCCGATGTTGAGGAGGCCCACGGTCGGTTCTGCCAAGCCTGTCAGGCTGCGCGCCATGGCTTCGCCCATCACCGCAAATTCAAGAAGCTGGCGGGCATCGGCGCCGACGGTGGCGCCTACATCCAGCACGACGCTTTCGCCGCGCAAGGTGGGCCACATGGCCGCGATGGCGGGGCGCTCGATGCCGGGCACCATCTTGAGCACGAAGCGGGCCATGGCCATCAGCGCGCCGGTATTGCCGGCGGAGACGGCGGCATGGGCCTGTCCCGTTTTCACCGCATCGATGGCGAGCCACATGCTGCTCTTGCCGCGGCCACGGCGCAGCGCCTGGCTCGGCTTATCGTCCATGCTGATGGCAATATCAGTGTGCCTGATAGTGGCGACGGCTTTCAATTTCGGGTGGCGGGCCAATAATGGCGTGATGCGCGCCTCATCACCAAAGAACAGGAACTTGAATCCGGGATGACGTTCTGCTGCCAATGCGGCGCCGGGAATCACGATATCCGGGCCCCTGTCTCCGCCCATGGCGTCGAGGGATATGATCAGTTTTTCTGCCAAAAGCCTTGCGCCGAATCGTTGCTGGAAATGAAGCCGCCCACTGCGGGGTTGCAAAATAGAGGCTTGGATTGCGGATACAACAGCTATTTTCTTGTGTTGTTCTGCGGGTTTAGTGTTTTTAGCCCGGAGAATACCCGGCTTTCAGTCTCCGCTTCGGCATCGTCCGTTGCGGCAAATGTCTCACCATGTTTGCGCGGGTAAGGGTCAAGTTCGAGCGCCAGTGTTTCGGCCACCACCTCGCCGAGGTCGATGTGGCCCGCAACAATTGCATCAATGTCATCTGCCTGGCTGTCATCCTCTGCGGGTGGGCCGGGCAGGAAATAGCGTTCGACCGGCAGGCGCACCTCATGGCGGAAAGCTTCGAGACTGATCACTGAAACCTGCTCAAGATCGGCAATGATTTCTCCCGTCACCTTCATGCCGCCGCCGCGCCAGGGCTTGGCGAAGAGTTCCGCTTTCAGCTGGTGAATGGCAGGCAGATCAAGACGCCGGGCCAGTCTTGCACATTCCTCAGCATTTGCAGCAATGCGCTCAGTAGAGCCGTGAGCGGGAACGCGCGCCACATCAAGGGGGCGTGAAAACTCAGGCACCGGTTGCTTCAAGACCATTGAATCACTCCAGCAGAGA